>JAGQTR010000174.1 GCA_020438915.1 Mycobacterium sp. | reverse complement strand
CACACCGACGACGCCGGCGCCGCCGTGGAAGCCGGCCTCGAGGTGGGGCGCCCCAGCCGGATCCAGGTCACATCGCTGACCGGCGGCGTGGACCGCCATCCCGCTGGAGGGTGGAGCCGCGAACGGGCGGTGCTGGCCGTCGTCGACGGTGACGGTGCGGAAAGCCTATTCATCGGAGAGGGTGCCCAGGTCCTGCAGCCGGAGCCGGACGTGCCGGTCAGCGCGCAGCAACTACTGCATGCGCTGGTCAACACCGGGGCCGCCCAGGTGATCGTGCTCCCTAACGGGTATGTCGCCGCCGAGGAAATCGTTGCCGGATGTGCAGTCGCCTCGGATTGGGGAATCGACGTAGTGCCGGTACCGGCCGGTTCGATGGTGCAGGGGTTGGCTGCGATGGCCGTCCACGACCCCGATCGGCGTGCCGCCGACGACGGCTACACCATGGCCCGGGCGGTGGCGGGTGCCCGACACGGGTCGGTGCGCACGGCCGCCCAGGAAGCCCTCACCTGGGCAGGTGCCTGCAAGCCCGGCGACGGACTCGCGATCGCCGGTGACGAGGTGGTGATCGTCGGCGAGGACCTCGTGGCGGCTGCGGCCGGACTCATCGACCTGCTGCTGGCCGCGGGGGGCGAGCTGGTGACGGTGCTCAGCGGCGCCGCAGTCGAACCGACCGTGGCCGAAGCGCTCGTCGAACATGTCCACCGTCACCATCTGGGAACTGAGATCGTGACGTTTCACACCGGCCACCGAGGCGACTCGCTGCTGATCGGGGTGGAGTGACCGTGGCCGCGCTGAACGACCGGCTGCCCTTTCTCCTCGGCGACAAGGCCGCTGCCCAACTGGAGGAGAACTTCGGGATCCGCACGGTCCACGACCTGGTGCGCTACTTCCCGCGCAAATACAGCGATGCCATGACCACCCGCGGCGAGGGAGAGGAACTCGACCTCGAGGAAGGCGAGCACGTCACGTTCGTCGACGAAATCACCGACGCCGAGCCGAAGTGGACCAACCGCCAGCCCAAGCGTGAGTTCCTGGTGATCACCCTCGGCCATCGGCGACCGAAAGTCACCGCGACATTTTTTAACGCCAAATACCTCAAGAAGTCGCTGGTCAAGGGAACTCGGGTGATGTTGTCCGGTGAGGTCGGCTACTACCGGGGCACCATGCAACTGACCCACCCCGCGTTTCTGGTCCTGGGCTCGGGGAAAGGCACCAAGTCGCTGAAGTCCATTGCGTCGGCGGCAGCGGCATCAGGTGAAGACTTACTCGCCGAGTTCGAGAAAGATTTCTTCCCGATCTACCCGGCCACCTCAAAGATGCAGACCTGGGAGATCTATGCATGTGTGCGTCAGGTGCTTGCCGTGCTGGACCCGGTTGCCGAGACGATTCCGAATCACTTTGTCCGCGAACACAATCTCGTCTCCGAGGACGAGGCGCTTCGCGGGGTCCACATTGCCGAGAACGTCGCTGACCGAACGCGTGCCATCGAGCGACTCACCTATGACGAGGCAATCGGCCTGCAGTGGGGGCTGGTGGTTCGTCGGCACAGCGAGCGCAGTGACTCCGGCCCACCGGCCCCGCTTCGTGACGACGGATTGGCCGCCGCGATGACGGGCCAGTTACCGTTCGAACTGACTGCAGGACAGCGCGATGTGCTCGACGTCATCGCAGCAGAACTCACCGGCACCCAGCCGATGAACCGCATGTTGCAAGGCGAGGTCGGCTCGGGTAAGACAATCGTGTCGGTGCTGGCGATGTTGCAGATGATCGACGCCGGGTATCAGTGCGCACTGCTTGCGCCCACGGAAGTCCTTGCCTCACAACATGCTCAATCGATCCGAGCCATGCTCGGACCGCTCGGCATGGCAGGTCAACTCGGTGGGTCCGAGGACGCCACCAGGGTCGCTCTGCTGACCGGATCGATGTCGACGGCGCAAAAACGCGAGGTGCGCGATCAGGTTGCCTCCGGTGACGCCGGCATCGTCATCGGCACGCACGCGTTGCTGCAGCAATCCGTGGAGTTCCACCGGCTCGGAATGGTGGTGGTCGATGAACAACACCGGTTCGGGGTGGATCAGCGAGACCGGCTGCGGGCCAAGGCTCCCGATGGGATCACCCCACACCTGTTGGTGATGACGGCGACCCCGATTCCCAGAACGGTGGCGCTGACGGTTTACGGCGACCTCGAGACGTCAACGCTGCGAGAGTTGCCTCGTGGGCGTCAGCCCATCACATCAAACACAATCTTCATGAGCGAGAAGCCGGCCTGGCTCGAACGGGCATGGGCCAGGATCGTCGAGGAGGTCAGGGCCGGACGCCAGGCCTATGTGGTGGCCTCGCGAATCGACGAAGACGACAATGCCGCCACTGCGAAGAAGGCCAAAAAAGATTCGAAAGAGCAAGGCCCGCCGCCGATCACCGTGGTGGAGTTGCTCGCGCGGTTGCAGCGTGGCCCGCTCTCGGGCCTGCGGCTGGGCCTGATGCACGGACGGCTGCCCAGCGACGAGAAAGATTCCGTGATGGCCGCCTTCCGGGCACGTGAGATCGACGTGCTGGTGTGCACGACGGTCATCGAGGTCGGTGTCGATGTACCCAACGCCGCAGTCATGGTGGTGATGGACGCTGACAGGTTCGGGATCAGTCAACTCCACCAGCTCCGCGGACGTATCGGCCGCGGCGAGCATCAGAGCTTGTGTCTGCTGGTCACCAAGCTCCCGGAGGAATCCAAAGCGGGAAAACGACTCAAAGCCGTGGCCGGCACCCAGGATGGCTTCGTGCTCGCCGATCTCGATCTCGCCGAACGTAGCGAGGGAGATGTGCTGGGACTTCACCAGTCCGGCCGGCCCATCACGTTGCGGTTCCTCTCGCTGGCCAAGCACTACGGCATCATCCGCGCGGCACGCGATCTCTGTGAATCGGTGTACGAATCCGACCCACTCGATGCGGGCATGTCGGTGCTGTCGGCCCCGTTCACCGATACCGACCGTGTCCAGTTCCTGCACAAGTCATGAGTCGTAATCAAATTGTGTGGTTGGCGGTCGCGGCGACGCTGGCGGTGATCGTTGCCGTTCAGGTCACCTCGACGTCGCAGCGTCCCGCCCAGCTCGTCGCGCAGGCAGACATCCCCACCGTCGCACCTGGGGTCGATGTGCTCGCCGGGGTGACCGAGATACCGAGGCGCGTTCGTGGTTACGACTATCGGCGAGATGCGTTCGGCCAAGCGTGGACCGACGACACGACCGCCCCCGGCGGCCACAACGGCTGCGACACCCGCAACGACATCCTCGACCGAGATCTGGTGGACAAGACCTACGTGTCGATCAAGCGGTGTCCGAACGCGGTCGGCACCGGCACCCTGCTCGACCCGTACACCAGCACGATGGTGCCGTTCACCCGTGGGAACAAGACCGGGGCGTCGGTGCAGATAGACCACATCGTGCCCCTGGCACTGGCTTGGGACCTCGGCGCGCGGGACTGGACCGACGAGATGCGAATCCGCTTCGCCAACGATCCGGCCAACCTACTGGCGGTCGACGGCCCCGCCAATCAGGACAAGGGCGACGGGGAGCCGGCTGTGTGGATGCCGCCGAACAGGGCGTTCCACTGTCAGTACGCGATGCAGTTCATCGCGGTGCTGAGGGGTTACGGGTTACCGGTCGACGCGCCGTCGGTTCCTGTCTTGCGACGGGCCACCGAGTCGTGTCCCGCCGGTTGAGGAATGTGTCGAAACAGAGGGCCTGACGCGTCGGGGGTTTGGGGTATATTCGAATGTATGTGCGACTCCTCAGGTTTTCATGGGGAGTTTGACCTGTAGTCCGCCGATGCAGAGGTAGATCATCGAGGTCAGGGTTCGAGCGGAGTGGTGGCCGTAGCCGCGGGCGTTGATGAGGCGAATTTTGGCGTTGATGCCTTCGATGAGGGCGTTGGAGATGCCGAGTTCGATGGCGGCCAGGATGGGTTCGAAGTGAACCTGGAAGCGTTTGCCCAGTGCGACGAACGCTGGGATGCGGGAACGTTTGGCGGCGGTGATCCAGGACTTGAGCAATTTGCGGGCGACGCCGGGTTGGTGGTCGTAGCGATAGAGATCACGGGCTTGCTCTTTCAGCGTCCAGGCCCGTCCGATGCGCCGGTTGTCGCGGGCGATCTTGTTGACCAGTGCGCGTTTGTCGTCGGTGAGTTTGTTCTCCCCGGTACGTAGTGCCCAGCGGGCGGCTTTCCAGTCCGCGGTGGCATACCCGGGCAGGCGGATCGATTCGGCGAAGACGCGGTCCAGAGCGCGTTGAACCCACTGCATCAGATGGAACCCGTCGTAGCAGATGACTGCTTCGGGGAGGTGTTCTTTGGTGGCACTGGTGTAGACGCTGGAGACGTCCATGCTGACCGCTTCGATCTGATCGAGCACCGAATCTGGGTGACTGGCATAGAAGTTCGTCAAGGACTCTTTACTGCGTCCGGGCTGGATGTCGACGACGGTGCCGGTGTCGTGATCGCCGATGATGGTCAGGTATCGGTGAGGGTGGCGGTAGCAGATCTCATCGACACCGATGCGGTAGAGCGTGTGCAGGCGACGGGCGTCGAGCAGTTCGGCTACGCCGCGATTGATGATCGCGGTGATCGTTTCCCAGGCGCAGCGCATCAACGTGGCCACCGAGGTGCGGTCGGTGCGTTGGGCCAGCCACAGCACCGTGTCCTCGAAGTCGCGGGTATGCCGGGCGCCGGGGCGAGCCCACGGCAACTCCTCGGTGACCACACCGCAGTCCGGGCAGTCGATCCGGCGGATCTCGTAGACCAGCCACAATCGCCGGCCGGCCAGATCGAGATGCCGCCACCGTCGCTTACGCCGATCGTAGAAGCTCTGGAACTGTTTGCCACAGGGACAATGCAGTAGCCGCGCTCTGGGGCGCAGCGATACCTCGACAGTGCCGTGGGCGATGACGACATCGGTGACCGATGCCCCCGGAATCTGCAGCAGACGGTTGAATGCAGTACTGACGCGCACGCGATCGTTCCTTGCGGTTGAGGTTGGTGTGGTAACCCCGAAACCTAGAGGTCCGCCGCGTGCGCGTCCCTCATTTCACCGCTACGTCAAAACCCGTTGCAGCCCAACAAAAACAGCCTCTGAACAGGCAAAAAGCACCCACGAAAACACGTGGAGCGCCATGTATGTTCGAGCAGCGGGGGTCGGGGTCGGGTTCGATCGTGGATCGGATTGCCGGCTCGTGGCGGGCCAAGAATCGGGCCGATGCGCGCATGCTGATCGCGATTGGCGAGCTGTTTCAGGTGCAGCTGCGCGACAGCGGTGAGTGCGCGTCGTGGGCGGCCGACACCACCGATGCGGTGGCTGCTGAGGTCTCGGCGGCGTTGAACATCAGCGCGGGCTGGGCCGCTGACTATGTCCTCAACGCCCGGTGTCTGCGCGAGGACCTGCCCTGCGTGGGGGCGGTGTTCGCCGCCGGGGACATCGATTATTCGACGTTTCGGCTGGTCGTGTCGCGGACCTCGTTGATCGAGGACCCGCAGGTGATGGCCGCGGTGGACGCCGAAGTAGCCGCGGCGTTGGTGCGCTGGCGCGGTCTGTCGCGTGCGCTGGTGCGCGCGCGGGTGGACCGGATCGTGGTGCGCCATGACTGTGATGCAGTACCGCGCCGCGAGCGTAAACGCCGCGACCGCAAAATCGAGGTCTGGGACAGCGGTGACGGCTTGGCCGAGATCCGCGGGTTCCTGCGCAACATGGACGCCCATCTGCTCGAGGAACGCCGCACCGCGTTGGCCGCTACGGTGTGTGAGCAGGATTTACACAGCCCGGCGGCGCGCCGCGCAGATGCCATGGGCGCTTTGGCCGTGGGGCTGGATCGCCTCGAATGTGACTGCGAACGTCCCGACTGCCCGGCCCTGGGCAAGCCCGCGCCACCCAATGTGGTCGTCCATGTGGTGGGCGATAAGGCCACCCTTGCCGGCGACGGCGCCGAGCCCGCGACAGTGATCGGCACCGATTGGCTGATCCGCCCGAGGTGGCGGCCGAGTTGGCCCGCACCGCCCGATTGGTCCCCGATCGCTCATCCCGGCGATGCCGCCCCCGAACCCGGCTACACCCCCTCGCGGGCGTTGGCCGATTTCATACGTTGCCGGGATCTGACGTGTCGGTTCCCCGGCTGCGACAAACCCGCCACCGGCTGCGATCTCGACCACACCATCCCCTACGGCGATGGCGGCCCCACCCAGGCATCCAACATCAAGGCGCTGTGTCGAAAACACCACTTGCTCAAGACATTATGGGGTTGGCAGCATCAGCAGCTCCGCGACGGCACCATCATCTGGACCTCACCGGCCGGCGAAACCTACACCACCACCCCAGGTTCGGCACTGCTGTTTCCGGCCCTGTGCGAGCCCACCGCAGCACTACCCCCGGTCGCCGAACCTCGCCGGCAATGCTGCAGCGACCCCGCCGCCGCGATGCCCGAACGCGCCACCACCCGCACCCAGAACCGAACCCAACACCGAGAAGCCGAACGCCGACTCAACCGCCACCACCGCGAAGCCGACGAACGCTGGCAACAACAACTCCAAGCCATCACCACCATCCACGACCCACCACCCTTCTGACGCCTGCGATCGGCGGATCAGGTTTCCAGCAGCGGCTGGCCGAGATAGCCCCCGGCGGGCGCACCGGGAAGTATGGCGAACACTGCCGACCCGATCGTCGTGACCCACTGGTTGAGCGCATCGGCAGACGCCAGCCGCTGTTGCACCGGGATGAACTGCCTCCTCGGATCACGTTGGTAGGCAGCGAAAAGCAGGCCGCAGTCGGTGGTCTGATCAGCTGCCGGGGGGTCATCGTAGTTGTATCCCCGCCGAAGGAACTGTTCATCGTCGGTGCGGTGCCGGGCCAGTGCGATGTGCGCGTCGGGCGGTATCACCGGGATGCCGCCTTCGGTGGCCGTCAGGTCAGGTTCGTCGAACTCAAGCTGGCCGGTCAGCGGAGCTCCGGTGTCGAGACGGCGACCGACCGTCAATTCTTTACTGGCGCGGTCGAGTTCGTCCCAGCCGTCCAGCTCGGTGCGAATCCGGCGCAGGACAAGCATGGTGCCACCGGCGAACCATCGCTGGTGCTGCCCGTCGTCCCAAACGTGGCGATCGAAGTCCGTGTCGTGGCGCGGATTGGCGGTACCGTCGACCTGCCCCATCAGATTTCGCATGGTGGCGCCTGAGGCGTCCGCGCCGCGTGCGGTCCGGAATCCATACTGCCGCCAGCGTTGGCTGGTCATGGCGCGAACGTTCTTGAGCAGGATGCGACTTGCGTGGGCTAGCACCATCGGATCGTCGGCACAGATCTGTAGTAGCAGATCGCCACCGCACCAGCGCGGGTCGAGCTGATCGGTCTCGAAGGCGGGCAACGTGACCAACGAAGGCGGTCGCTCGCCGGCAAGCCCCACTCGGTCGAACACCCACTGCCCAAGTCCTACCGTTATGGTCAGACGCGCCGGCCGCTGGGCGAGTTCGGGTTCGGTGTCGGCTAATGCGGGCCGGCCTTGGGTAAGGCGCGCCCCATCCGATGTCCACAGCTTGAGGATGGCCGTGAGGGCGTCGCGTGGGCTGCGGTCCGAGTGTGGCTTCAGATCCAATGCAATGAACAGCGCATGCGCCTGCGGAGAGGTAGCGACACCCCCCTGATTCGGGCCATGGAATGGCTCCGCGTCAACTCCGAAACCGTCTGTAGCTGTAGAAGAGTCGATGGAACCGCACTGGGTCAGTGTCGCAGTAGCCGCCAGCGTGGCGGCGCCCCCGCCGAGGAGGCGCCGCCGGTTGAACTCAGCCATGACCGTGATCTGCCCCAGTCGTGGGTAGTCCGGTGGGCGACCCGGGAGACGGCTGATACTCCTCATTGCCACCGGCGAAATCACGCACCTGCGCGGTCACAGGCAGGGTGGAACCGTCCTCGAATATCACGGTCAGGGTGACGTCGGCTCCCGGTTGCAGGGGCTTGTTGAGGTCCATCAACATCAGGTGGTTTCCACCGGGCATCAAGTCGCTGGTGCCGTCGGCGGGCACCGTGAGTCCGCCGTCCTTGGACCGCATCGTCTTCTTGCCGTCCGCGTTAGGGGCGATCTCATGAATCTCAACTCGCCCAGCCACCGGTGAACTGCCCGAGACTATCTGGGCCGCGTGGTGTTCGGTATTGGTGAAGGTCCCGAACACCGCTGCCATGCCGGTCTCGGCCGCAGTGGCCCATTGATTACTGAACGTCACGCCCTCGGCCATCGGTCGCTCTTCATGCTCGGTGGTGGTACATCCCGAGCTCGCCAGGACCAACACCGTCGTGGCGCCGAACACCGTATTCATCGGTTTACGCATCGGATTCCTCCAGGTTTCTTTTCACACTTGTCCGGCGCGACTTGATCGCCCCGATGGTCAGGTCCACTACCACGAACGCCGCCAAGGTCAGGCCGAACAGCGGCAGGAACCAGCCGACAGCGACGGCCGCAACGATCAGGCCCGCGATCGCGACGGGATGCAGCCGCCGGATCCCACCCCGCAGCGGCGGCCTGCCGAGTGCCCAGTCCGACCCGCGAGTCGGCCTGCGCTGCCACCACATCCGATATCCGCGCAGTATGACGGTCACCAATCCGATGGCGACCGCGAGCAGGATCAGTTGATTGAGCAAGCCGAACAGGAAGCCCATGTGGGCGCGGATGCCCCAGTCGGCCAGCTTCGCGATCACCGAGTAGTCGCGCCAATAGTCGACCTCAGAAGTGACCCGGTAGTCCACCGGATCCACCGCCGCCGCGTTGGAAGTGAGACGGTAGGGGTTGTCGATTTCGGCGACGCCGATGCCTTCACCGGCGGTGCTGGGCAACGTCACCTCCAGCGGTAAACGCACGCCGGCGTCATTGGCGGCACCGACGACGGCGTTGTAGTCGATAGCGGCCGGGTCGAGTGCCTGATCGGCGACCAGCGTCGTATCTAGTTGCGGGCGTTGCCAGCTCAGCGCTGTCCGGATGTCGCTGACGTGGGCCCCGGCATATGTCGACCAGGTTATCCCGGTTGCGGACAGGAAAAGCAGGGCGCCCAGCAACCAGACACCTGTTGCTCCATGCCAGTTCAGCGTGCGGGCGCGTCCGGTTACGGTGCGGTCGACCGTGAACGTCCGGCCGCCCCGGTCCCGTCGACGCTCGCTAGCTGCCTTGACCAGCCACAGATAAAGGCCGCCGAGGGCCACCACCCACAGCCAAGACGCCGCGATCTCGCTGTAGATCCGGCCCGGCTCACCGAGGTTGAGGTGGCGGTGCAGCCCGTCGAGCCAGGTGCTCAAGGGCAGGTAACCGAACCAGGTTGCTTCATCGCCCAGGACAGAGCCGGTGTACGGGTCGATGAACACCGCGCGCAAGGACTCTTCGTTCAGGGTGGGATCGGCGAAGTAGATCCGGGTGGAGTCGGTGCCAGTGGTCGGGGGGCGCATCCCGGTCATGGCGAAATCAGGGAACGCAGCTTGCGCGGCGGCGGCCTGCTCGCGCAGCGGCATCGCCTGCCCCGCCTGCTCGACGAACAGAATGTCGCTGTAGACCAACCGCTCGATCACCGGCGATAGGGCGTACAGGCCTCCGGTGACTGCGGCGACGATGATGAATGGTGCCACCAGAACTCCGGCATAGAAATGCATTCGGGCGACGAACGGCCGCCAGCTGCGACGCGCGAGCTTCGGTGGTGGCCGATGGTGAATGAGTATGGGCTCGATCGTGTCTTCTTCAGGAAGGGTCATGAAATCAGGCTTTCGTGTGCTGCGCTGTTGGCAGGTGGCATGCGACAACCGCAGCGCACAACGCTGCGGCTCGAGAAGTGATGTCAGGGGACCGCGTCTACGCGGTTGCGCCCACCCTCGGGGGAGCGCGCATGCCAAGCCCGGTTGTGAAAATCGGCTGTACCACAACGATGTTCGTTGTCCGAGGTATCGCGCGGATGACCGGTCGGGGCGCGCGCAGTGCGAACAGTCGCAGCCAGCACAGCACCGACGTGCACACCACGTACAGGTATTCCGACGACGCGATCGCCACCCCGAGGATCAGGGCCGCACCGATATGGCTGGCGGCCATCGACGCGCTCAGTCCGTGGGCATTGCCGGCATGCTGATGGCCCACCGCCACCAGGACCGCGTGTCCCAACAGCTGCGCAGCGCACAATGCCGTCGCGGTGGCCAGCCGCCTGGCGTTGCGACCCTCCAGCCGCATACCGCCTATCACGGTGCCCACCGTGGCGCAGGCCAGCAGGGAGATGACCAAGCCGCCGCCACTCGGGATGCCACCGCCGGCGGCAGCGTGGGCACTGATCGTCATCACGGCCGAAGTGAAGCCCACCAGCGCGCCGCGAAACCAGCGCGCACGTGACTTCGGCGTTCCCATGGTCTAGATCAGGTTCCGGTATAGGTGTCGGGGTCCGGACGGAACCGGGTGCCGTCGTCGAGGCCGCTGAGGGTGGCCATCTGATCCTCGGTCAGCTCGAAGTCGAACACCTCGAGGTTGGACTTGATGCGCTCCGGCGACGACGACCGGACGACGACGACGTTGCCCAGCTGCAGATTCCACCGAATAAGCACCTGTGCCGGCGTCTTGCCCTGCGTTTGGGCGACCGCGGTGGCTGTCGGATTTTCGAGAAGGTTGCCCACGCCAAGCGGTGCGTAGGCCTCGGTGACGATTCCGAGCCCGGCGTTGACCGCGCGTAGCTCCGCCTGGTTGAGCAGGGGATGCAATTCGATCTGGTTGACCGCGGGGGTGAAGAACGACAGGTTGATCAGGTCGTCGAGGTGCGCTTCGTGGAAGTTGCAGACCCCGATCGAGCGGGTGTCACCGACCTCCTTGGACTTCATCAGTCCACCCCAGCTGTTGACGAACTTGTCCGCATTGCCGGCCGGCCAGTGGATCATGTAAAGGTCGACGTACTCGAGGCCGAGTCGTTCGATGCTGGCCTTGACGGCGTCCTGCGAGGCCTGAAAGCCCTGGTCCTCGGTGGCGAGTTTGGTTGTGACGAACAGTTGCTCGCGGGGCACCCCGGACGCCGCGATCGCCCGTCCGACCGCCTCTTCGTTGCCGAACGCGGCGGCGGTGTCGATGAGCCGGTAACCGGCTTCGAGCCCCGCCAGGACTGCCGCTTCGGCCTCGGAATCGGACAATTCGGCCACGCCGAGACCGAGCACCGGCATGGTGTTGTCGT
>JAGQTR010000173.1 GCA_020438915.1 Mycobacterium sp. | reverse complement strand
GTGGAGAACCGGGTGGTGCTGCTGGTGGCAGCCACCACCGAGAACCCGTCCTTCTCGGTAGTGGCGCCATTGCTGAGTCGTTCGTTGATCCTGCAACTGCAACCGCTGAAACCCGAAGCGATCCGCAACGTCATTCAGCGCGCCATCGACGACGGGCGCGGATTGGCCGGGCGGGTACAGGTCAGCGACGATGCGATCGACTTGCTGGTGCAGCTGTCTGCCGGCGACGCGCGCCGGGCGCTGACCGCGCTCGAAGTGGCCGCCGAGGCCGGCCGCGAGGTGACCGTCGAGGTCATCGAGCAATCGCTGGACAGGGCAGCCGTGCGCTACGACCGCGACGGCGATCAGCACTATGACGTCGTCAGCGCATTCATCAAGTCCATCCGGGGTTCCGACGTCGATGCCGCGCTGCACTACCTGGCGCGGATGCTGGTGGCCGGGGAGGACCCGAGGTTCGTGGCCCGGCGGCTGATGATCCTGGCCAGCGAGGACATCGGGATGGCGGATTCGTCGGCGTTGCAGGTCGCTGTGGCCGCGGCGCAGACGGTTCAGCTGATCGGCATGCCGGAGGCGCAGCTGACCTTGGCACACGCCACGGTGTACCTGGCAACGGCGCCCAAATCCAACGCGGTCACCACCGCGCTGGGCGCGGCGATGGCTGACATCAAGGCCGGGAGGGCGGGATTGGTGCCAGCCCATCTGCGTGACGGACACTATTCGGGTTCGGCCAAGCTCGGTAACGCCATCGGCTATCGGTACTCGCATGACGACCCCGACGGGGTGGTAACCCAGCAGTATCCGCCCGATGAGGTGGTGGGCGTGGACTACTACCGGCCCACCAGCCGCGGCGCCGAACGGGAGGTGGCGACCAGACTGCAGAAGCTACGCGCCATAATTCGCCGAAATTGCTGACCGCAAGCCGTCGGCAGTCACGGCAGCTCATATCGGGGAAATGCCTCGGGGATAAAGCACGGGCGTTACCGTGACGCAATTAAGGGGCCTTGGGCATCAGAGCCGAGTGGGCGATGGCGTTAATCGGAGGTTGTCACAATGGGTAGTTCCGGTGTCGACGGCTCAGGCCGTGTTATTCGAATACTTGGGGCCGCTTTCGTTTCCGGCGCGCTCCTTCTAAGCGCACCCGCAGGGATCGCCGGAGTCGCTTTCGCTCAGCCGGGTGGCGGTGGCGGTGGGGGGCAGCCGGGTGGTCCGGGGCACCCAGGTGGTCCGGGGCACCCAGGCGGTCCGGGCCAGCCCGGTCCGGGGCACCCAGGTAATCCTGCCGGCATCGGTCACGACGACTGCGTCGCGGAGAACATGGCACCAGGTGTCAACTGTGCGGCAGGAATCGGCGGTCATTCGTAGCCGTCCAGCTGGTTGTAGACGCTGATGCGGCTCACAGGTGGCTAGCGCGGGACTCCGGAACTCTTGCGCCCCATGAGGGATGCGACCAACGCCACGCCGATCGCTGCGACGACCACCTGCACCAGAAGCTCGAGCCAGTCGATGCCGCTGGTCGCCGTCGGGATACCGATCGCGTTGGCCAGGGCGGTCCCGAGGAAAGCGGACACGATGCCGACTCCGATAGTCACCAGCACGCCGATGGACTGCTTGCCAGGGACGACCAGTCGGCCGAGAATGCCGACAACGGTACCGATCAATATGGCGGTGATGATGCCGGTAATGGTCATGTTCTCCTCCAAGGGAATTAGGTTGCGGCAGAAATACCCGTGGTGGTGACGCGGTAAACACGCGCGGTGACGCTGGAAATCTGCTTCAGAATTTCGCGCCGCGAGGTGAGATCTGCGTTGATCGGGGTAGCCGTAGGTGTGAGTTCGCACCAGCTGCCACACGTACTGCGAGAGTACGCATTCCTCGCCGACGGCGAGCGGGGCGCGCTCATCGGCCCGCGCGGTGATGTCGCGTGGATGTGCCTACCGGGCTGGGACAGTGGCGCGGTGTTCAGTTCGCTGATCGGGGGTGGTGGCTCCTATGCGGTCACCCCCGTGGGGCGATTCGTGTGGGGTGGCTACTACGAGACCCGGTCACTGATCTGGCGGTCGCGCTGGGTCACAGAGACGGGCATCGTCGAGTGCCGCGAAGCACTCGCGTTTCCCGGTGACCCGCATCGGGCCGTTCTGCTGCGTCAGGTTCGCGGAGTCGAAGGCCGCGCGTCGTTGCGAATTCGCCTGCAGCCAGTAGCAGACTTCGGCCACCACCATCTCCAGCGTCTGCATCGCGATGCCGCCGGTTGCTGGCACGCACAAGTCGGCGGCCTACGGATGCGCTGGCGCGGCGCGGCGGAGGCAACCGTCGTCGGCGATATCGCCGCCGAACGGGCGTTGACTTCCGAGCTCACCGTGGCCGCCGGTGAGAGCCACGACTTGGTCCTGGAGCTGTCCGACCACCCACTCCCGGTGACGGCGCCGGACCCGGCTGGCGCGTGGGCAAGTACTCAAACCGCCTGGGAGGCAGCGATTCCCACATTCGGGGCCCTCGCAGCCGAGCGCGACGCCACGCACTCCTACGCGGTGATGCGTGGGATGACCACGGCCGGTGGCGGCATGGTCGCGGCATCGACGATGAGCTTGCCCGAACGCGCCGACGAGGGGGCTAACTACGATTACCGCTACGTCTGGATTCGGGACCAGTGCTATGCCGGCCTGGCAGTCGCTGCCGACGGTGCGCATCCGCTTTTGCACAGCGCGGTTGAGTTCGTGTCCGCTCGGTTGCTCGAAGACGGCGCCGATCTGATGCCGGCCTACACCGCAGCCGGTGCTGCGGTGCCGGAGGAACGACAGTTGGCGCTGCCCGGCTATCCGGGTGGCACCGATATTCTGGGAAACCATGTGCGGGAGCAATTCCAGCTCGATGCGTTCGGTGAGGCACTGTTGTTGTTCGCCGCGGCTGCCGACAGGGTGGATCTGACGCGTGATGTCCGCCGTGCGGCGAGCGTGGCCGTCGATGCGATCGAAAAGAACTGGCGCAGTACCGATGCCGGCATTTGGGAACTCGCCGACCGGCAGTGGACACATTCCCGGCTGACATGCGTCGCGGGGCTGCGGGCGGCCGCAGCCCGCGGCCTCACCGGCGACGCGAGCGGGTTCAGCGCGCTTGCCGACAGCATTGTCGCCGAGGTGTCCCACACCTGTCTGCACCCCAGTGGCCGCTGGCGACGCGCACCGGAGGACGATCGACTCGACGCGGCGCTGCTGTTGCCCGGCCTGCGGGGCGCATTGCCGGCCGATGACCCCAGAACTCAAGCGACCTACCGAGCGGTGCGCGATGGGCTATCGCGTGACTTCTACGTCTACCGATTCCCACCCGACGCCGGGCTCGCCGCATCAGACAGCGCATTCCTGTTGTGCGGCTTCGTGATGGCGATGTGTGCCGCAGAGCAGAACGATCCGGTGGCGGCGGCGCGCTACTTCGAACGCAGCCGGTCGGCCTGCGGTCCGCCCGGTCTGTTCTCCGAGGAATACGACATCCGGCAGCGTCAGATGCGCGGTAATCTTCCGCAGGCCTTTGTGCATGCGGTGATGTTCGAGGCGTCACACCGTCTGGCGAGCATCTAATAGCCGATCAGGGCGGGTAGCCATCGGCGAAGCCGGTGAGCGAGGCCTCGCCACCGGCTTCGGTGAACGCGTTCAGCGCCCGGATCAGGCCCTGTTGTTGTCGCGGAGGCATTTTGGCGACTATCCGGGCGATCTCTGTGCGGCGGCGGGCGGTCACCGCCTCCACGATGTCTTTTCCGCGGGGGGTCAACTCGACGATCAGTTCGCGACGGGACTCGGGATTGGGGCGACGGTCGATGAGTCCTGAGGTGACCAGTCGGTCGACCATCCGGCCGGTGGTCGACGGCTGAACATCGAGTAATCCGGCCAGAGTTGCGAGTTTGATCGGACCGCGGGCCTGCAGGATCACCAGGGTTCTGATCTGGGGAATGGTGATGGTCTCGTCGACCCGGGCGATCGACCGTGCCGATATTGCGACGAGCAGCCGCGACGCGTTCAACAGCGCATCGGTTACCTCGTCCGGCGAATCCCGAGCAGTAGAGCTCACACGCCGATCCTCTCCTCCCTCGCATAGTCGTCGCAACTATTGCATACTGCAACTATGGACTTCGACAAGGTATGCGCCTGATCGCAGGCCGAACACATCGCCCACCGGTACTCCCGGCGAGGTGAATCCCACGACGATCTGGTTCAGGTGGCGTGCGTTGGGCTGGTCAACGCCGTCAACCGGTATGACGTGCAACTCGGATATGGTTTCCTCGCCTTTGCGGTGCCGACCATGATGGGCGAGGTCCGCCGGTACTTCCGCGACAGCGGGTGGGCGTTGTCGGTCCCGCGCAGGCTCAAAGAGCTGCATCACCGGCTGGGCGTCACGATGTCGTTACTGTCCCAAGAGTGGGGGCGCGCGCCCACGCCGTCAGAGCTGGCCGCGCATTTGGGCATTGATCGCGCGGAAGTGGTGGAGGCGCTCATTGCCGGCGACACCTATCGTGCGACGTCCATCGAGGCCGCGGCTCCTGGTGAAGCTGCCGGTCAGGTCGTGCTTGCCGAACGTCTCGGCGAATGTGACTCAGCCCTGGAGGGCGTCGAGAATCGGGAGTCGCTGCGGCCGTTGCTGGCCGCGCTGCCCGAACGGGAGCGGACGATCATCGCCATGCGATTCTTCGAGTTCTCGACTCAGACGCGGATCGCTGAGCGTCTTGGGGTCTCCCAGATGCAGGTGTCGCGCCTGCTGGCGCGGGCGCTGCACACCCTGCGAGCCGGTATGGACGGCACATCGGCTGATTGAGGTCCAGCCTCGTAGGCTTGGCAGTATGCAAACCCGAGTGCTCGACGTGGACACTTCGCGCCGCCGGATCATCGACCTCACCACCGAGGTGCGCACGTTCTGTTCATCGCTGGGGGACGGGCTGTGCAACGTGTTCGTTCCGCACGCCACCGCCGGCGTCGCGATCATCGAGACCGGCGCCGGCTCCGACGACGACCTCGTCGATGCGCTGCACCGGCTGCTGCCCCGCGACGACCGCTATCGCCACGCACATGGGTCTCCCGGTCACGGCGCCGACCACGTGCTTCCCGGCCTGGTGTCGCCGTCGGTGACGGTGCCGGTGGGCGACGGCCAGCCGCTGCTGGGCACCTGGCAGAGCGTCGTGCTGGTGGATCTGAACGCCGACAACCCCCAGCGCCGCGTCCGGTTGAGCTTCGTGACGGCGTAGCAGTGGGGACCGGTACTGTGGGACGTCGACTATTCGCAGGTGACGGATGATCAAACGACTGGCGCCATGACTAGACCGAGGACAATAGGACGTGCAGACACACGAGATCAGGAAGCGGTTCCTTGATCATTTCGTGAACGCGGGCCATACCGAGGTGCCCAGCGCTTCGGTGATCCTCAACGATCCCAACCTGTTGTTCGTCAACGCCGGGATGGTGCAATTCGTACCGTTCTTCCTCGGCCAGCGCACCCCGCCGTGGCAGCGTGCGACCAGCATCCAGAAGTGCATCCGCACCCCCGACATCGACGAGGTGGGCATCACCACCCGGCACAACACCTTCTTCCAGATGGCCGGCAACTTCTCGTTCGGCGACTATTTCAAGGCGGGGGCCATCGAACTGGCATGGACGCTGCTGACCAACCCGGTGGACCAGGGTGGTTACGGTTTCGACCGCGAAAGGCTCTGGGCAACAATATATCTGGACGATGACGAGGCTGCGCAACTGTGGCAGGACATCGCCGGATTGCCGCCCGACCGCATCCAGCGGCGCGGGATGGCCGACAACTACTGGTCGATGG
>JAGQTR010000172.1:17713-17945 GCA_020438915.1 Mycobacterium sp. | reverse complement strand
TACCGCCTGGTTCTGCCGGTGCCGGAGGAACGCCGCTGCGCGCGGTTCATCAGCGGTTCGCCGGATGTTCCGTCCGCCCGCTCATAGGCGTCCACGATCTCGGACACCAGGCGGTGGCGAACCACGTCGGCGCTGGTGAGCTCGCTGAAGTGGATATCGTCGATACCATCGAGGATCCGCATCGCCGCCCGCAGCCCGGACGGGGCACCGCCGGGCAGGTCGACCTGCGTGA
>JAGQTR010000172.1:0-17680 GCA_020438915.1 Mycobacterium sp. | reverse complement strand
GCGTCAGGAACATCTTCATCTGCTCTGCGGTGGTGTTCTGCGCCTCGTCGAGAATGATGAACGCATCCGAGAGTGTTCTGCCCCGCATGTAGGCCAGCGGCGCCACCTCGATCACGCCTGCGCTCATCAACTTCGGGATCAGCTCCGGATCCATCATGTCGTGCAGGGCGTCATACAGCGGGCGCAGGTACGGGTCGATCTTCTCGCTCAGCGTCCCGGGCAGAAAGCCAAGACGCTCACCGGCTTCCACGGCGGGCCGGGTGAGGATGATCCGGCTGACCTCTTTGGTCTGCAGCGCGTTGACCGCCTTGGCCATCGCCAGATATGTCTTGCCGGTGCCGGCCGGGCCGATACCGAACACGATGGTGTGCGCGTCGATCGCGTCGACGTAACGTTTCTGGTTCAGCGTCTTGGGCCGGATCGTCTTACCCCGTCGCGACAGGATGTCCAGCGTCAGCACTTCGGCCGGCGACTCCTCGACCGTGCCGGTGAGCATGGCCACGCTGTGGCGCACCGCATCCGGGGTCAGTGCCTGGCCGGTGGCGACGACCTCGATCAGTTCGGAGATAGCCCGCTCGGCCAGCGCGACGTCCGCGGGTTCGCCCGACAGGGTGATCGCGTTGCCGCGGGCGTGGATGTCCGCGCTCAGCAGGTGTTCGAGTTGGCGCAGGTTCTCGTCAGAGGACCCCAGCAGGCCCATTACGTAGTGTGGCGGTACATCGATCCTGCTGCTGACGACCGACGAACTCGTCGATCGATTCGAGGCGGCGTTCGTCTCGCGGGGGCTCACGTGTAGTTTTCTGCCTGCTTCCTGGTGTTTCGACCGAGTTCGTGGCGTTCTGGCCGAATCGAAGAAACCCAGTTTAGCGCCGCCGGCAGCAGCGCGGGCGGGGTCAACACCAGTCACGGGCCACCGGTCACGACCACCGGGGGGTCAGCACCCCGAGCGCACCCAGCGCCACCGCCGCGGCCGTGGACGTCCGCAGGACCGTCGGGCCGAGTCGTACCGCGACGGCACCGGCATCGGTCAGCGCGGCGAGTTCGTCGTCGGCGATGCCGCCCTCGGGGCCGACCACCAGGGTCAGCGCGTCCGCCCCCGTTCCCAAATCGGCCAGCCTGTCCACATCGGCCAGCGGCCGAGTCGCCGACTCGTGCAACACCAGCACCGTCGACGGCGGCGCCGCGCGCACCCGATCGACGAGTTCGGCCGTCGACACGATGCCGTCGACACCGGGTATGTAGGGCCGACGCGACTGGCGCGCTGCAGACCGTGCCACCGCCGCCCACCGTCGCAGGCCCTTAGCCGCCTTTTCGGGCGCCTCCCAGCGCGCCACGCAGCGCGACGCCTGCCAGGCGACAAACGCGTCCGCACCCGCCTCCGTGGCCAGTTCGATCGCCAATTCCGAGCGCTCCGACTTCGGCAGCGCCTGCACCACGGTGACCGTCGGCGTCGAGGGTCTGACCAAATGAAGGTGCTGCACCCGGGCGCACAACCGGCCCTTGCTGACATCCTCGACGACACAGTGAGCCAGGGCGCCCACGCCGTCGCTGAGGTCGAGCTGTTCCCCCGGCCGGATGCGGCGCACCTTGGCGGCATGGAAACCCTCGTCGCCGTCGACGACCGCGACACCACCGGCTGCAGGCAACGCGTCGACGTAGAAGAGCCCCGGGCTCACGGCGCTAGCGACCGGTGAACGTTTCGCGCAGCCGGTTGAACAACCCGCCGCCGTGCGCGGTGTTGTTGGAGTGCGCGGTACGCACCTCAGCCGAACCCTTGGTGCGCTCCTTGAACGCCCGCAGCAGCTCGATGTCCTCATGGTCGAGCCGAGAGGGCACCACGACATCGATGTGGGCGTGCAGGTTGCCGCGGACACCGGAGCGCAGATGGGGCATGCCGTGTCCGCGCAGGGTGGTGATCGAGCCGGGCTGCGTGCCGGCGCCGACAGTGATGTCGATGGGTCCGTCGAGGATGGCGTCGACGGTGACCGATGTCCCCAGCGCCGCATCGACCATCGGGACCGAAATGGTGCAGTGCAGATCGTCGCCTTCGCGGACGAAGACGTCGTGTGGTGCCTCGTGGACCTCAACGTACAGATCGCCCGCCGGTCCGCCACCGGGGCCGACTTCGCCTTGGGCGGCCAGCCGTACCCGCATCCCGTCGGCCACCCCGGCGGGGATCTTGACGCTGATTTCCCGCCGGGCGCGTACCCGGCCGTCGCCGGCGCACCGATTGCAGGGATCGGGAATGACCTCGCCGACACCACCGCAGACCGGGCAGGGCCGCGACGTCATCACCTGCCCGAGCAACGAACGCTGCACGGTCTGGATCTCGCCGCGTCCACCGCAGGTGTCGCACGACACCGGCGTCGAATTGCCGTGGGTACCCTTGCCGTGGCACAGGTCGCACAGCACCGCGGTGTCCACGGTCACCTGTTTGGTCACCCCGGTCGCGCATTCGGCCAGGTCCAGCCGCATCCGCAGCAGCGAATCCGACCCCGGTCGAACCCGACCGGCCGGCCCGCGCGAGGTGGTTCCACCGCCGAAGAACGCCTCGAACACGTCGCCGAGACCGCCGAATCCCGCGAAGCCGCCGGCCCCCGCGCCGGCCGACTCCATCGGGTCACCGCCCATGTCGACGATGCGCCGCTTGTCCGGATCGCTGAGCACTTCGTAGGCGACGCTGATCTCCTTGAAACGGGCCTGCGCCCCCTCGTCGGGATTCACGTCAGGGTGCAACTCGCGGGCGAGCTTGCGATAGGCGCGCTTGATCTCCGAGTCACTCGCTCCCGTGCTCACACCGAGCATCCCGTAATAGTCGCGTGCCACGCTCAACCTTTCCCACCCGTCGATCCGACCGAAACCAGCCTGGATCAGCGGCTACCTAAGACCTCGCCAATATAGAGAGCAACCGCGGCGACATTGGCGATAGTTCCCGGATAGTCCATTCGTGTGGGACCTACCACACCCATGCCGCCAAACACCTTGCCCGAACTGCCGTAAGTGGTGCTGACCACCGAGGTCCCCGCCATCTGTTCGGCTTCGGTTTCGTGACCGATGCGCACGGTCACCTTGCCCGCCTCCTGTTGCGCGGCGAGCAGACGCAGCACCACCACCTGTTCCTCCAGCGCCTCGAGCACCGATCGCAGCGAGCCACCGAAATCCGCGGTGTTATGGGTCAGGTTAGCCGTGCCACCCAAGAGCAATCGCTCCTCGCGATGTTCGACCAGGGACTCGACCAGCACGGTTGCCGACCTGCCGACTGCGTCGCTGAGACCACCCTGTCCATTGAGGTGCGATGCCAGCTCGGCGACGGCAACTGAGGCTGCGGCCAGCGGCTTACCCTCCAGCGCCTGCCCGAGCAGATCACGCAGCCGGGCCAGCTGGGCGTCGTCGATCCCATCGCCGAGTTCGACGATCCGCTGGTCAACGCGCCCGGAGTCGGTGATCACCACCAAGAGCAACCGGGCCGGCGTCAACGCAACCACCTCCAGACGCCGCACCGACGAGGTCGACAGCGTCGGATACTGCACGATCGCAACCTGGCGGGTCAGCTGGGCGAGCAGACGTACCGCGCGGCGCAGCACGTCGTCGAGATCGACGCCGGTCTCCAGAAACGTCAGGATCGCGCTCCGCTCGGCACTGGACATCGGTTTGACGTCGTCGAGCCGATCGACGAATTCGCGGTAGCCCTTCTCGGTGGGCACCCGGCCCGAGCTGGTGTGCGGCTGGGCGATGTATCCCTCTGCCTCCAGCACCGCCATGTCGTTGCGGACTGTCGCGCTGGATACCCCGAGGTGATGACGCTCGACGATCGACTTAGAACCGATGGGCTCCTTGGTGGCGACGAAGTCGGCGACGATGGCGCGCAACACCTCGAATCGACGATCATCAGCGTTTCCCACCGTTCACCCACCTTCCGTGTTCGTCCGCGTGCGGTTCAGTTTACGGTGACCAGCGGCGGGTTCTTGACCGAGCGGCCCGGCGCGCGGGGCTGCCGGGGGTTAACCTGTCAGACCACACCGAATATTGCGGGGCAAACGGCAGGCAGAGGCGCGTCGATGATCTTCAAAGGGGTCCGCGATGGCCGGCCCTACCCTGATCACGGGCTGTCGCATCGGCAGTGGGCGCGAATCCCACCGCGCCAGATCCGCCTCGACGAGTTGGTGATGACGACGACCGTGCTCGCGCTGGACCGGCTGCTGTCGGAGGATTCGACGTTCTACGGCGATCTGTTCCCGCACGCGGTCCGGTGGCGCGGCAACGTCTATCTCGAAGATGGCCTGCACCGGGCCGTGCGCGCGGCATTGCGCAACCGGACAGTGCTGCACGCCCGGGTGTTGGACATGGACATGCCGGCCAGGCACCCCGGTCCTGATACCCGCAAGCCCTGATACCCGCAAGCCCTGATATCCGGCGAACGGCTTTCCCGTCGGGCATACTGCGTGGCGCGATACGACAACACCACCAACGACAACACCTAGGAGCAGCATGGGATCCCAAGGAATTGTGACGGCTGTGGTCGCAGCAAGCGTCGCCGCAGTCGGGTTGGCCATCCCCGCTTCTGCCACGGATGGGATCACCCAGAACGCGGTCGGCACCTACAAGTTCGAGGGAAAGTCCGTCGGGACGCGCACCTGGACCGCTGCCCCATGCGCAGACGATGCACCCCAATGCATCCGGGTCAGCGAGTTCAAGGGCAAAGACACCGACCCCGGGAAGGCTCTGTGGAGCGGGAACGCCTACTGGCAGGTCGGCTCCTGGATCATGTTCGTCGAGGTGCCCGACGCTGTGAAGTGCAAAGACGGCACCACACACACCGTCCGGATCAACTACTCGTGGGACGCGGTCGAAAACACCGGTTGGCGGTCTTTCAATGACCCGGGGATCTGCGGCGGCAAGGCCAAGAGTGTCGCGACGCCGTTCGAACTGACCAGGCTGGGGCCTCCTCCCCCACCACCGGCGCCCGCCGAACTTCCGCCGCCACCGGCACCCGTTGAAGTTCCGCCGCCACCGGCGCCCGGTGAGGCGCCACCGCTTCCCCCCGCTGCCGCTGAGGTGCCACCCGCGCCTGCCCCTGGCGCGTAGCACCCCAACGGACAGCCACCGTGGCGTCCCCGCCCGCGACCGGGTATGTGTAGAGGCATGCAGCTATCCGGTGTTGGTGTGTGGAGTGCGCAGTTGCGCTACGGCGACCGGACCGAGGCCGCCGAGGCCGCCGCTGAACTCGACGAACTGGGGTACTCCGCACTCTGGATTCCCGACGTCGGTGGACCGGTTCTCGATTCTGTCGAAACACTGCTGGCCGCCACCGAGCGCGCCGTCATCGCCACCGGCATCCTCAACCTCTGGATGCACGAGCCGTTCGAGGTGGCCGCTCGCTATGCCAGCCTGACCGAGACTCACGGCGAACGATTCCTGCTCGGCATCGGGGTGAGCCACGCGCCGTTGATCGACTCGGCAGAACCGGGGCGCTACCGCAAACCGCTGGCCGCCACAAAGGCATTTCTCGATGGAATAGACGCCGCACCGTGCCCGGTGCCCACGGCCAACCGCGTGTTGGCCGCCCTGGGGCCGAAGATGCTGCAGCTATCGGCGTCCCGCGCTCGGGGCGCGCATCCGTATCTGAGCACCCCCGAGCACACCCACAGCGCCCGCGAGATCCTCGGCGACGCCCCGTTGCTGCTACCCGAGCAAACGGTTCTGCTCACCGAGGACCGAGACCAGGCGCGCGCCATCGGAAGCGCTTGGCTGCGTTCGTATCTCGCGCTTCCGAACTATGCCAACAACCTACTGCGGTCGGGGTTCACCCAGGACGATGTGACCTCGGTCAGCGACCGCTTGCTGGACGCCATCATCGCCTGGGGTGACGAGGATGCCGTGCTACGTCGGGTGTCCGAACATCGGGCAGCGGGGGCCGACCACGTATGTGTTCAGGTAATCACCGCCGATCAGGATCAGTTTCCGCGTGAGCAGTGGCGCCGCCTGGCCGCCGCACTGCTGTAACCCTTCAGCCGAGCAGGTCCCGCACCACGGCGTCGGCCAGCAGCCGACCGCGGTCGGTCAGCACCAGCCGCCCACTCTCGTCGCGCAGCAGCCCGTCGTCGATCGTGCGCGACGCGCGGTCGCGCTCGGCCTTCGACAGCACGGCCATCGGCAACCCGGAGCGCAGCCGTACCCGCAGCATCACCTCCTCGGTGTGCGAGGTCTCGGCGTCGAGTTGTTCGAAATCGGCGACGGGCAGCAAGCCGCCCCCGAGCCTTTCGGCATAGGTGTTGGGGTGCTTCACATTCCACCACCGAGTGGAGTCGACGTAGCCGTGCGCGCCGGGGCCGGCGCCCCACCACTGGCCGCCCTCCCAGTAGCCGACGTTGTGCCGGCATTGCCCGCCGGGGCGGGCCCAGTTGGACACCTCATACCAGTCAAAGCCGGCATCGGCGAGGCGCCGGTCGAGCAGTTCGTAGCGTCGGGCCAGCACGTCGTCGTCGGGGGCGGGTAGCTCCGCGCGCCGTACCCGGCGGGCCAGTGCGGTCCCGTCCTCGACGACCAGCGCGTATGCCGAAAGGTGATCGATTCCGGTGGCCAGGGCAGCATCCACCGAGCGCAGCAGGTCGTCGTCACTCTCCCCGGGTGTTCCGTAGATGAGGTCGATGCTGAGGTGGTCGAAGCCCGCGGCGCCGGCTTCGCGCGCCGCGGCGAGTGCCCTGCCGGGTGAATGCACCCGGTCCAGCGCCGCGAGCACGTGTGGCGCCGTCGATTGCATTCCCAACGACACCCGGGTGAACCCGGCGGCACGTAGCCGGGCGAAGAACTCCGGCGATGTCGATTCCGGGTTGGCTTCCGTGGTGACCTCGGCGCCAGGCGAGAGCGTGAAGTTGTCACCGATCGCCTCGATTACGGACTCGAGCCCGGCAGCCCCCAGCAGCGAGGGCGTGCCACCGCCGACGAATACGGTCTGCACCGGCGGGGCCGCACCGAGGTGGGCCGCAGCGAGGCGAAGTTCGATCCGCAGCGCGGCCAGCCAGCCCTCCGGGTTGGTTGCGCCGGTCAACTCCGCCGGCGTGTAGGTGTTGAAATCGCAGTATCCGCACCGTGTCGCGCAGAACGGCACGTGGACGTAGATCCCGAACGGCCCACCCCGACGCACCGTCAGCCCAGGTGTCGTCGTATCCGTCGGGGCCGCCATCCAGCCAGTCTCCCAGAGCGGACCAGGCCTGCTCATGAGCACAGAGTGAGCCCGAATTCTCGCCGGTTAGGGTACGCGACGGTTTTCGTGGCACAATCGGGGTCGTGACTGCCGCCAACAGCCTCCCGCGCCGGGTATCGCTGGTAGTGCGCCGTCATGTCGACTTCAAGCGCGTTTGCAGCTGTTGCTGTCTGCCTTGACCACGTAGTTTCGGTACGCCGCCCGCACCAATTTCCAGCTGGCACCGGATCTGCGCCGCCGGGACAGCCACCGGTGAAAGCGCGTGATCTGCAATGCCGGCTCCGACGAGGAGCACCATCGCAATGACCACCACAGAAACGGCCAAGCCGGCCAAGCGTCCCCGCGACGAAGGGCAGTGGGCGCTCGGCTCTCGCGATCCGCTCAACCATAACGAGCAGTACAAAAAGGACGACGACGCACTCAACGTGCGCGATCGCATCATCAATGTCTACGCCCGCGATGGCTTCGACAGCATCGACATGGACGACCTGCGCGGCCGGTTCCGCTGGATGGGCCTCTACACCCAGCGCACCGAGGGCTACGACGGCACCTGGACCGGCGACGACAACGCCGACCTGCTCGAAGCCAAGTACTTCATGATGCGGGTTCGCAGCGACGGTCTCGCGCTGTCGGCAGCCGCGATGCGCGCGCTGGGCGAGATATCGACTGAGTTCGCCCGCGACACCGCCGACATCACCGACCGGGGCAACCTTCAGTACCACTGGCTGCGGATCGAGGACATTCCGGAGGTCTGGCGACGGTTGGAGTCGGTCGGCCTTCAGACCACCGAGGCCTGCGGCGACTGCCCCCGCGGCATGCTGGGCTCGCCGCTGGCGGGCGAGTCACTCGACGAGGTCATCGACGGCACCCCGGCTCTCGAAGAGATCGCCCGCCGCTACATCGGTAGCCCGGAGTTCTCCAACCTGCCACGCAAATACAAGACCGCGATCTCGGGCTTGCAGGACGTCGCGCACGAGATCAACGACGTCTCGTTCATCGGCGTCGACCATCCCGAGCACGGACCCGGGTTCGACCTGTGGGTCGGCGGCGGACTGTCCACCAACCCGATGCTGGCCCAGCGCGTCGGCGCCTGGGTGCCGTTGGACGAAGTGGCCGACGTCTGGGAAGGCGTCACAGCTTTGTTCCGCGAGTACGGTTACCGCCGCCTGCGGTCCAAGGCGCGGATGAAGTTCCTGGTCAAAGACTGGGGCGTCGAGAAGTTCAGGCAAGTTCTCGAAACCGAGTTCCTCAAGCGGCCGCTCATCGACGGCCCCGCCCCGAACCCGGTCAAGCATCCCATCGACCATGTCGGCGTCCAGCGGCTCAAGAACGGGCTGAACGCCGTCGGTGTCGCCCCGATCGCGGGGCGGGTCACCGGCACCATCCTGAGCAAGATCGCCGACCTCGCCGAGGCTGCCGGGTCGGACCGCATGCGCTTCACCCCGTATCAGAAGCTGATCATCCTCGACGTTCCCGATGACCAGTTGGCCACGCTCACTGCCGGACTCGACGCGCTCGGGTTGTCGTCAACCCCCTCGCACTGGCGTAAGAACTTGATGGCCTGCACGGGCATCGAGTTCTGCAAGCTGAGTTTCGCCGACACCCGTGGGCGGGCGCAGGTGCTGGTTCCCGAGCTGGAGCAGCGCCTAGAAGACCTCAACGCCGAACTCGACGTGCCGGTCAGCGTCAACATCAACGGTTGCCCGAACTCGTGTGCCCGCATCCAGGTCGCCGATATCGGCTTCAAGGGCCAGATGGTCAGCGAAGACGGTGGCGATCCGGTCGAGGGCTTTCAGGTCCACCTGGGCGGCAGCCTGGGCCTGGACAGCGGATTCGGCCGCAAACTGCGTCAGCACAAAATCCTGTCGACCGAGTTGGGCGACTACATCGAACGTGTCGTCCGCAACTTCGTGAAACAACGTGAGCAGGGTGAGCGTTTCGCGACGTGGGCATTGCGGGCGGACGAGGCGGACTTGAGGTGACGGATTTGATCTCCGAGACGGATCTGCAGGCACTCGCCGAGCGCGGCGCGGCCGAATTCGGCGACGATGCCAGTGCCGAGGACCTGTTGCGCTGGACCGACGAGCACTTCGGCGCGAGCTATATCGTGGCGTCGAACATGCAAGACGCGGTGCTGGTGGATCTGGCCGCCAAGGTCCGCCCTGGAGTGGATGTGCTGTTCCTGGACACCGGGTACCACTTCGTCGAGACCATCGGCACCCGGGACGCCGTCGAGGCCGTCTACGACGTCAACGTCGTCAATGTGCGCCCCGAGCGCACGGTCGCCGAACAGGACGCGCTGTATGGAAAGAACCTGTTCGAGCGTCAGGCCAACGAGTGCTGCCGGATGCGTAAGGTGGAGCCGCTGTCGCGGGCACTGAACGGCTACTCGGCCTGGGTGACCGGTATCCGCCGGGTGGAAGCACCGACGCGCGCCAACGCCCCACTCATAAGCTGGGACAAGGCTTTTGGGCTGGTGAAGATCAACCCGTTGGCGGGCTGGAGTGACGAGGACATGCAACGTTATATCGACACCAACGGCATCCTGGTCAATCCCCTGGTCTTCGAGGGCTATCCGTCGATCGGATGCGCACCGTGCACGGCCAAGCCCACCGAGGGCGCAGACCCGCGCAGTGGGCGCTGGGCCGGTCAGACCAAGACCGAATGCGGGCTGCACGCCTCGTGACGCTCATCCTCACCGCCCACGGCAGCGCCGACCCACGGTCGGCCTCGACCGCACGGTCGATCGTCGACTGCATACGACGGCTACGGCCGGGACTCGATGCACGAGTTGCGTTTTGCGAGCAGAACTCCCCGAATCTGCGCGATGTGCTCGCAACGGTGCGACACCGCCGCCCGGTAGTGGTCCCGCTGCTGCTCGCCGACGCCTATCACGCGCGGGTGGACATCCCGGCGATGATCGCCGAATCCGGCGCCGACGCCTGCCGGGCCGGGGTGCTCGGCGAGGACGACCGGCTGATCCACGTGCTGCGTCAGCGTCTCGAGCAGGCCGGGGTGTCCCGACTGGACCCCGGCGTGGGGGTGCTGGTGACTGCGGTCGGATCGTCGCGACCGCAGGCCAACGCGGCCACCACCGCGGTGGCGCGCGAACTGACGCTGATGACTCGCTGGACGGCGACGACCGCCTTTGCGACTGGCCCACAGCCCACTCTGGCGCAGGCATGCGAGCTGCTGCGCGAGCGCGGCGCCACCCGGCTGGTCATAGCGCCGTGGTTTCTGGCGCACGGCCGCATCACCGACCGCGTGTCAACATTCGCACGCGCCCAACAGATTCCGATGTCGGCGCCGCTGGGTGTCCACCGGCAGGTGGCCGAGACGGTGCTGGACCGTTTCGATGCGGCCACGGTAACCCACGCCGCCGCCTGACGTACCCGCCCCTCAGGCCACCGGCACCCGGGTGGCGCGCACGTACACCGTGTCTCCCTCCTTCAGCGCCAGCGCCTCGGCGTCGCCTCGGGTGATCTGAGCGGTGAACGGTGTCTGCGTCGCGGCATTGGTGAGTTCTACGCGAACCTCGAAGCCCAGCAGGACAATTCGGTCGACGGTAGCCCTGGTGACACCGGTTGCCTGCACGGAGGTGTCGCCTTTGGCGATCGCCATCTCAGGGTTGAGACCGACTCGGATGTCGTGCGGCCGGACCAGCACGCCGTTGAGTGAGGACACCGCACCGAGGAAAGACATCACGAACGCATTGGCCGGGCTGTCGTAGACATCGGTAGGTGAACCGACCTGTTCGATACGACCCTGGTTGAGCACCGCGATCCGGTCGGCGACATCAAGTGCTTCGGACTGATCATGGGTCACCAGAACGGTCGTGACATGCACTTCGTCGTGCAGCCGGCGCAGCCAGGCCCGCAGATCTTCGCGGACCTTGGCGTCCAACGCGCCGAAAGGTTCATCCAGTAGCAGGACGTCGGGGTCGACGGCCAACGCCCGCGCCAGCGCCATCCGCTGACGCTGACCACCCGAGAGCTGGTTGGGATATCGCCCCTGAAAACCGCTCAGCCCCACCACCTCCAACAGGTTGTCGACCTTGGCCTTGATCTCAGCCTTGGGTTTCTTGCGGATCTTGAGGCCGAACGCGACGTTCTCGCGCACCGTCAGATGCTTGAACGCGGCATAGTGTTGGAACACGAAGCCGATTCCGCGTTTCTGCGGTGGCACCCGGGTGACGTCGCGGCCGTTGATCGTGATGGTGCCGCTGTCGAGTTCATCAAGCCCGGCGATCGCGCGCAACAACGTCGACTTCCCGGACCCGCTGGGTCCCAGCAGCGCTGTCAGCGATCCCGCCGGCACGACGAAGTCGACATCGTCGAGGGCGGCAAAGTCGCCGTAGTGTTTGTTGGCGCCCGTCACGGTTATCGCGTGGGTCATCTGCGGTTGCTCCTCAGCGCTTTTTCTCGAGAATCACCTGAGCGACGAGCACCAGGACCGCCACCGTCATCAACAGCGTCGAGAGCGCGTAGGCGCCGTATTCGGCGCCGCGGTGGTACCGGTCGGCTACCAGCAGCGTCAGCGTCTGCGAACTTCCCGGGAGGTTCGCCGCCACCATCAGCACCGCACCGAACTCCCCGAGGGTGCGGGCGATCGTCAGCACGATGCCGTACGTCAGCCCCCATCGGATCGAGGGCAGCGTGATGCGCCAGAACGTCTGCCACCACTGCGCGCCCAGCGTGGCCGCCGCCTCCTCCTGGTCGGTGCCCAGTTCGTGCAGCACCGGCTCGACCTCGCGGATTACGAACGGCACCGTCACGAAAATACTGGCCAGCACGATGCCCGGGAGGCCGAAGATGATCTTGACGCCGAGTCCGTTCTCCACGAACCCCAGCAGCCCGGAAGACCCCCACAGCAGGATCAAGGCGACGCCGACGACGACCGGTGACACCGCAAACGGCAGGTCGATGACGGCCTGCAGAATGCTCTTGCCGCGGAACCTGTTGCGCGCCAGCAATAGTGCGGTGGGGACACCGAATGCCACGTTGAGTGGCACCACGATCGCGACAACCAGCAACGTGAGTTGCAAAGCCGAGATCGCAGCCGGGGTAGAGATCCAGGAGTAGAACTGGCCGACACCCGGCGACAGGGTCCGCCACAGGATTACCCCGACCGGCACGATCACCAGTACGCCGATGTAGGCCAGCGCGCCCCAGCGGACGAGCTGGCGGGCCACCGGCGACAGTGTCATTTGGCCAGTTCCTCCCGCGCGGCGGCCCTGGCCCCGATCGTCCGCAGAACGAAAAGCATGCTGAACGAAACCGCCAGCAGCACAATCGAGACGGCCGCGGCCCCGACCTGATCGTCATTCTCGATCAGTGTGCGGATCCACTGTGAGGAAACCTCGGTCTCGCCGGGAACGGCACCACCGATCAGCACTACCGAGCCGAACTCGCCGATCGACCTGGAAAAGGCCAGACCCGCACCCGACAACAGGGACGGAAGCAGCGCCGGAAGTATGACCTTGGTTCCGATGATGTAGTTGTTGGCCCCCAGCGACGCCGCCGCCTCTTCCACCTCACGGTCCAGCTCGAGCAGCACCGGCTGCACAGAGCGCACGACGAACGGCAATGTGACGAACAGCAGTGCGATGCCCACGCCCCACTTGGTGTACTGGAGATGGATGCCCACCGGGCTGCCGGGTCCGTAGAGCGCCAGCATCACCAGGCTGGCGACAATGGTCGGGAGCGCAAACGGAAGGTCGATCACGGTGTCGACCAGCCGCTTGCCGGGAAAGTCGTCTCGGGTCAACACCCATGCGACCCACGGCCCGAAGACCGCGTTGACCATGGTGACAGCCACCGAGATCGTCAACGTCACCCGGAAAGAGGCGAGTGCCGCAGGCGAGGTGACCGCCTCCCAGAACGCATCCCAACCGCCCCCGGCCGACTGCCAGAGGATCGCTGCGAGCGGCAGCAGCACGATGATCGACAGCCACATCGTGGCCGCGCCGACGCGTAGCGATGTGCCTCCGTACCGTGGCTTGATCAAGCCGGCACCGCCGCCCGGCTCGTCCACCGCGGTGGTCATCCAGTCGCCCGCTTATAGATCTTGGCGATGCTGCCGTGGTCCTTGTCGAACAACCCCGCGTCCACGGCCTCCCAGCCGCCCAGGTCCTCGACGGTCCACAGCTTCTCCGGTGTCGGGAATGTGTCGGCGAACTCAGCCAACACGGCTGGGTCGACCGGCCGGAAGCCGGCCTGAGCCCACAGCGTCTGCGCCTCCGGGGTGAACTGGAAGTTGAGGAAATCTGTCGCCTTCTCCTGGTGGCGGCTGGTACTCACCACGGCCACCGGGCTCTCGATCTTGACCGTCTGCGGTGGATTGACGTAATCGAGGTCGAAGTTGATGGCCTCGTTCTCGTATGCCAGCAGCACATCGCCACTGCCCTGTTTGAACACGTCGGTGGCCTCACGCCCCGAACCTGGACGCAATCTGACGTGCTCGGAGACCAACTTGTTGACGAAGTCGATACCGGCCGCGGGGTTCTGTCCGCCGTTGCTGGCCCAGGCGTAGGGGGCGAGCAGGTTCCACTTGGCCGAACCCGAACTCAGCGGGCTGGGCGTGATGACCTCGATTCCCGGCTGCAGCAGGTCGTTCCAGTCGCGAATGTTCTTTGGGTTACCCGGCCGCACCGCGAACGTGACCACCGATCCGAACGGAATCCCCTTGGTGGCGCCCGCATTCCAATTCTCGTTGACCTCGCCCGCCTTGACGAGGCGAGTGATGTCGGGTTCGACCGAGAAGTTCACCAGATCGGCGGGCTTGCCCGATTCGACGGCCCGCGACTGGTCGCCGGAGGCTCCGTAGGAGCCGGTGACGGCCACGCCCTTGCCTTCCTCGGTGGCCGCGAACGCGGTGGACACCTTCGACCATCCGGGTTCTGGAACCGCGAAAGCGACCAACGTGAGCGTGGTCTCGGCATCGGATCCGGCGTCATCGCCGCCCACCACATCGCTGGGCCCACCGCCGCAGCCGGCCAACACCGCGGCCGACACACCGAGCGCGGCCACCGCGCGCCATCGCGACGTGGCGTTCAGGATCCTCTGCATTGATGACCTTCCAATGTCCGGGCGCGGTTTCGCGTGATCAGCGGGTGAACAGCCACATGACGACGACCAGAACCAGCAGCGCGACCAGCACCAGCGTCACCTGCGACCGCGGCATCCCGCTCATGGATCGCCACCATCGGAGCCACCGTCGGCGACATCCTTGCGCCGTCGTGCCAGTTTCGCCAGCCGCATCCCGTTACCCAGCGCGCCGTCGAGGAGCACCGCGATTCCGTACGCCAGGGCGAGCACCACCGGCATCACCACCACCGTCTGGGCGACAAACGGCAGCCCGGACAGCCACAGCTCTACGCCGTCCCACCAATTGAGGAAGCCACCCATGCAGTCAGACTATGCGCCCGGACGCGATGCAAATTACCGGGCGTATCGGTAGACGACGAGGCACCCGGCAGTCGATGATGTGCCCATGGTTCTGCCGCAGCACACCGAAGCGTCCGATGAAGCCTCTCGTGAAGACGATTCCCCCTTCGCCGTGATTTCCCAGCCCCCGGTTCACATCGGCAGCTCGCTGCGTAACCCGTTCCCGCCCATCGCCGACTACGGTTTCCTGTCGGACTGCGAAAACACCTGCCTGATCTCGTCGGCCGGCTCGGTGGAATGGCTGTGCGTGCCCCGGCCGGACTCCCCCAGCGTGTTCGGCGCGATCCTGGATCGCGGGGCCGGGCACTTCCGGCTCGGACCCTATGGGGTGTCGGTGCCCGCGGCCCGCCGGTACCTTCCGGGCAGCCTGATACTGGAGACCACCTGGCAGACCCACACCGGCTGGGTCATCGTGCGCGAGGCACTGGTGATGGGACCGTGGCACGATCTCGAAACCCGGTCCCGCACGCACCGCCGCACGCCGATGGACTGGGACGCCGAGCACATTCTGCTTCGCACCGTGCGATGCGTGAGCGGCACCGTCGAGTTGGTGATGAGCTGCGAGCCATCGTTCGACTATCACCGGGTCAGCGCCAGCTGGGAGTACTCCGCCCAGGCCTACGGTGAGGCGATCGCACGGGCGACCAAGAATCCCGATTCGCACCCGACGCTACGGCTGACCACCAACCTGCGCATCGGGCTGGAGGGCCGCGAGGCCCGTGCGCGAACCCGGCTGAGCGAGGGCGACAATGTGTTCGTCGCGCTGAGCTGGTCGGGACATCCGGCCCCCCAGACCTACGAAGAGGCGGCCGCCAAGATGTGGAAGACCAGCGAATGCTGGCGCCAGTGGATCAACGTCGGCGACTTCCCCGACCATCCTTGGCGGTCCTATCTGCAGCGCAGCGCACTGACGCTCAAGGGTCTGACCTACTCTCCGACCGGGGCGCTGCTGGCCGCTCCGACCACCTCGCTCCCGGAGACGCCTCAGGGTGAACGCAACTGGGATTACCGGTACGGATGGGTGCGCGATTCCACGTTCGCGCTGTGGGGTCTCTACACGCTGGGGCTGGACCGCGAGGCCGACGACTTCTTCGCGTTCATCGCCGACGTCTCGGGCGCCAACAACGGCGAGCGACACCCGCTTCAGGTCATGTACGGCGTGGGCGGGGAACGCAGCCTCGTCGAGGAGGAACTCAACCATCTGTCGGGTTACGACAACGCCCGCCCGGTACGCATCGGCAACGGCGCATACAACCAGCGGCAGCACGATATCTGGGGCACCATGCTCGACTCGGTTTACCTGCACACCAAGTCGCGCGAACAGATCCCCGAGACGCTGTGGCCGGTGCTGAAGGAACAGGTTGAGGAGGCAGTCAAACACTGGCGGGAACCCGACCGCGGCATCTGGGAGGTGCGCGGCGAACCGCAGCACTTCACCTCGAGCAAGATCATGTGCTGGGTGGCGCTGGACCGCGGCGCGAAGCTGGCCGAGCTGGAGGGCGAGAGGTCCTACGCACAGCAGTGGCGGGTGATCGCCGAGGAGATCAAGGCCGACATCCTCGAACACGGTGTGGACTCACGCGGCGTGCTCACCCAGCGCTACGGTGACGACGCGCTGGACGCCTCGCTGCTGCTGGCGGTGCTGACCCGGTTCCTGCCGCCCGACGATCCACGAATCCGCGCGACCGTGCTGGCCATCGCCGACGAGCTGACCGAGGAAGGACTGGTGCTGCGCTATCGGGTGGAGGAGACCGACGACGGCCTGTCCGGTGAGGAGGGCACGTTCACGATCTGCTCGTTCTGGCTGGTGTCGGCGCTGGTCGAGATCGGCGAGTTCCACCGGGCCAGGCATCTGTGTGAACGGCTGCTGTCATTCGCCAGCCCGCTGCATCTGTATGCCGAAGAAATCGAACCGCGGACCGGGCGGCACTTGGGTAACTTCCCACAGGCATTCACCCACCTGGCACTGATCAATGCCGTTGTGCACGTGATCCGGGCCGAGGAGGAAGCAGACACCTCCGGGAACTTCCAGCCAGCCAACGCCCCGATGTAGTCGGCGCCCCGACCACGCTTTGGGCGCTTTCAGCGCCGCTGCGAAATCTTGCCGAGAATCAGTTCGGCGACACCGATGGCCGGTTGCCGGGCTCCAGCCGCACGCGGATCGGTGATCTCCACATCGACGATGCAGTCTCCGGCCACCCCGAGTGCGCGCGAGACGCCGACCGCAGCGGTGCCGCCGGAGGCGTGCAGCACACTGGCCGAAACCACCTGCCGGTCGAAAGCGACGTCGACGACCCTGCTCAATTCGTCGGCCCCCTGTCCGGAATGGTGCAACGCGACGGTCTGGCCGTTGCAGCGACGCCACTTGTCGGCGATGGTGGCGAAGAACTTCTGCGCGTCGGCGGCGCTCGCCATCTGCACGACCCCGAAGAAACCCGAGACCGGCGAACCGTCGAAGCCGCCGCCGGCCCAGGAATTGCTGGCTACCGACCGGACCGAGCCGCTGTCATAGACGACCTTCTGCAGCCGATAGGCGGTGCTGACACAGTCCACCGGGGTCGCCGCAGCGGCGTCGCCGACGCTGCGCAACAGCATCTCGTCATCGCCCTCGACAAGTTGCCCCATGAAGCCGTTGGGTCCGGTGCCCAGCGTCGCCGACAACTCCTGCGCGCTGGGTAGTAACCGTCCGAGCGGGATCGCCTTCGAAGGTTGCGCGGCCTCGGCGATCCGGACGACGGGGCGCGTGTCGACCGGCGCGCCCGCGCAGCCCGCGAGCACGCCGACAGCGGCGAGGAGGCCAGCCACGCGCTTCCCCGACATCTCGTATCCCCTGCCGAATGGTGTCACTTCCGAAACATCAGTAGCACGGCAGCGGTGGGCTCGGGAGCGGATCGCCGATTCTGCGCGGGTGCTACTTCTTGTTCGCTTTGTCCGAAGCCGCCTCGGTGGACAACGCCGCCACGAACGCCTCCTGCGGAACCTCGACCCTGCCGATGGTCTTCATCCGCTTCTTGCCTTCCTTCTGTTTCTC
>JAGQTR010000011.1 GCA_020438915.1 Mycobacterium sp. | reverse complement strand
GCCTTGATGCCCGTCTGCAGCGGCTCGGACACGCCCTGACGCTCGATCACCGACGGCGCCTGCAGTTCCAGCGCGCGACGGGTGTCGGTCTCGATGTCGCCCTGAGCGTCGATCGGTTGACCGAGCGGATTGATCACCCGCCCGAGGAACGCGTCGCCGACCGGCACCGAGAGCACCTCACCGGTGCGCTTGACCTGTTGGCCCTGTTCGATCTTCTCGAACTCACCGAGGATCACCACGCCGACGCTGTGTTCGTCGAGGTTCAGCGCCACCCCCAGCACACCACCGGGGAACTCGAGGAGTTCTTGGGTCATGACCGAGGGCAGGCCCTCGACGTGTGCGATGCCGTCCCCTGCATCGACGACTGTGCCGATCTCTTCACGATCCGAATCGGCGGTGAACGAGGATACGTAATCCTCGATCGCACCTTCGATGTCAGAAGCCGAGATTGTCAACTCTGCCATGGCTTTTCGTCTTCCTGCCTTTGCGTTTCTTGAATGCTTGTGGATGCTCGGGTCCGGCGGCGGTCAGTCGGGAAGTCCTGTTCGTGCTGCTTCCAACCGGGATGAGATGGAGCCGTCGATGACTTCACCGCCGACGGTGATCAGGAGCCCGCCGAGAACTGCCGGGTCGATGCTCAGCTGAACCGACATCGGATGCCCGTAGATTCGGCTCAGCACCTCCGACAGCCGCGTGGACTGTTGCTCGGACAGTTCTGCGGCAGCAGTGACGTCGGCGACGATCTCGCCGCGCCGCGCGACAGCGAGTTCGGCAAGGTCGTTGACTGCCTCGTCGGCGGATTCGCCGCGAAGCAGTTCAACGGTTTGCCGCAGCAGGGCCGCCGTAGCAGCGTTCACCCCGCCGCTGCTGTCGAGGACCTTCTCCAGCAGCTCGATCCGTTTCTCGGTCGGCACCGTGTAGTCGGACAGTAGCCGACTGAGCCGCGACTCCGATTCCAGAACCCGGCCGATCCTGAAGAGCTGATCTTCGACCTCTTCGCTCTGTCCGTCGCGTTCAGCACGTACCAGAACTGCGAGCCGGGCGACATGCTCGACCGCATCGACGAGGTTCGCCTCGCTCGACCATCGCTGCGATACAGCCGTTTTCACAAGATTCAGCGTGGCGCCGTCGACCTTGCCGTCGAAGAGCCGCTCCACGAGGCGCTCCTTGGCGGTCGAGTCGTCGGTAGGCTCGGCCAGAAGCTTGTTGAGCGTCGGCTCGTCGACCAGCACTGCTGCCACGGCCGGCAGGTTCTCGGCGAGTGTGCTCAGCGCGTCGGTATCTGCGTCCTCGACGACGGCCTCGAATTTTCTGACCAGCTCGGCCAGCGCTTCGCGGCTGGCCGCCCGCAGGTTCAACGTCGCGCCCGCCACAACGGCTGCCGAGGACGGCGCCATCGCCTCGAGCTCGTCGAGAACCCGGTCGACCGTGGAGGACTGGGAGGCCGGATCGGACACATAACCGCGGACGACTTCCTCGGCCTTCTCGACCGACTCGGCGCCAAGGTGCTGCCGCAACCCGCGGATGGTCTGCTGGCGCAACAACTGAACCTGTTGGTCGCCCTGCGACTTGATCCGCTCAGCATCGATTGCCGCTTGCTCGCGCAACTGCTCGGCGATACGCCTGGAATCCGCGCGCGCCTCGTCGGTGACCTTGGCTGCTTCGGTTTTCGCGTCTTCGAGCGCCTTGGCGTGCATCTGGTCGGCGTTGGCCAGCTTGTCGGATGCCGACTTGCTCTCCTCCAGCGCCGTCCGAATCGCGTCTTGCTGACTCTTCATCAGCTTGCGCAGCAGTGGCACCACGAACTTCACCACCAGCCAGACGATGATGGCGAAGCCAATGAGGTTCCCAATGAATGTCGACATCAACGCCTCCCGCTCGAGGCGTCGTTGACATCCACGCCGAGGATGCGGCTCGCCAACGTGGCGGACAGACTGCTTACCGAGGACTCCAATTGGTTGGAGGTGGTCGAAGCGGTCTGCTCGAGCTCCGCGCTTGCCGACTCCAGCCGCTCGGCCACCTCGCCGCCGGCCTCGGCCCGAGCCTCGTCGACGACTTTGCGACCTTCGGCGCGGGCTTCATCGCGAATCGACGATGCCTCGCCCCGCGCTCCGGCCATCGCTTTGTTGTAGTCCGCCTGCGCCGCCGCAACCTGTTCGGCCGCCTTCTTATTGTCCGTAGCCGTTTTGGCAAGCATGGCCTCGCGCTCGGCCAGGACCTTGCTGATCGGCGGCACGACCCATGTCGAGATCACACCGAGCACGATCAGGAAGATGAGCAGGACGACGAAGAAGGTGCCGTTGGGCACCAGGAAGTTCGAAGTCCCCCCGCCCTCCTCTGCTGCCAGGACGGTTGCGGTCAATTCACCCATGGCGCTATCTAGGCAACCGGGGTGGCGAACACGAACAGCGCCATGAAGGCCAGGTTGATGAAGTAGGCCGCCTCGACCAGACCCACCGTGATGAAGAACGGAGTGAACAGTCGACCCTGCGCCTCGGGCTGCCGGGCGATGCCCGAGATCAGCGCATTACCGGCGATGCCGTCACCGACACCCGCGCCGATTGCAGCGCCACCCATGATCAGGCCACCGCCGATGAGCGCGCCAGCCGCGATAGTGGGATCCATTCCTTATCCTCCTTGATAACTGGTAGTGGTATCTACCAGGTCGGTTTGGTTTCAGTTGCTCTCTGCAGGTGCTTTTGCATGACTCTCCGCGCCATGCCCGTCGTGGTCATGCCCTTCGTGGTCGTGGTCGAGTTCCATCGACTGACCGAAGTACAGGATGGTCAGTAGCGCGAAGATGAACGCCTGGATCAGGCCAACGAAAAGGTCGAAGGCTTTCCAGATCGAGTTCGGAAGCCACAGGATCCATGCCGGGAACAGCGCGATCAGGGCAACCATGATGCCGCCGGCGAAGATATTGCCGAAAAGTCGCAGGGACAGCGAGATCGGCTTGGCGATCTCCTCGACCAGGTTGATCGGCGCCAGGAAGGCGACGTGCCCCTTGGCGACCTTGATCGGGTGCCCGATGATGCCACGGCGCCAGACACCGGCCAGGTGATAGCTGATGAAGACGAACAACGCCAGTGCCAGCACGAAGTTGATGTCTGACGCCGGCGGCTTGAGGAGTTCCGCGGTGGCGCCGCTGGAATCGGTGTACTGCACCGGCAGTACCGCGAGCCAGTTCGCGATGAGGATGTAGACGAACAGGGTCACCGCCAGGGGCAACACAAACGGAGCGATCTTCATGCCGATCGCCTGCTCGACCTGGTTTCTCAGCTGGATGGTGATGGCTTCGAAGAACAGCTGCACTCCGCCGGGAGTATCGGTGGATGTGATCTTGGCGCGCAGGAAGAATGCCAGCGCGATCACGATCACCGCAGCGATGGCCGACGCGATGACGGTGTCGCCGTTGATCGTCAGACCGAACCAATGCCAGATCGGCGCGTGGTGGCCGACATGGATAGCGGCTTCGGCGAGGAACTGTTCGCTCATCTACAGGATCAATCCTTCGGTGCAAATCCGTCATTGGACGCCGTGCTGCCGACGATCCCATCACCATCGGCGCCTTCGCGCAGCTTTTTCCACACAGGCAGCGAAGTACTCAGGACCAGAACCACCTGAAAAAGGGCGAGACCGAACAACACGCCCAGGCCCATCGGCCGGAAAATGAAGGCGATCGTCAGCGCTACCACCGTAATCGCCAGCAGTCGGGTGGCCGAGTTGAGCGCCATCTTTTTCTTCAACGGGTGATCTTCGGCCGTGATCGAGTAAACGGCCCGGCGGACCAGCAGGGCGTTCAACAAACCCAGCCCGAGACCGATGCCGAAGAAAGCCCCGAAAAGTGGATAGCCGACAAGGGCCGCCACGGCGGTGATCAGAACGGTGATGGCGACACAGATCCCGAGCAGGCGCACCGGCCTGAAAGCAACGGACGGGAACACCAACGGCGCGTCTTGCGCTGGCGTCGTCACTGCTTCACCTCGATCCCGCGGTCGTCGTCGAAACTGATGGGCCAAAGGAGCCGGCTCCGATGATCCTGTGCGTCGCGCCCGTAGCGTAGCGGAGGGCAACGGCCGCACCGGAATCACCCAAGGGGCAGCTCCTGTTATCGGTCAAAACTGTCGGTCGTTTTTCAGTCCCGATCGGCGTCGAGCCGATGGTCCGGAGGCCGGCAACCCGCGAGGTTTATTCGGGATGTGTTTGAACCCTAACATATGGTGAGAGCCATAAAAGAGGGCTACTACTTTTTGTCGTATAGGTCGTCGACCGGCCCGTTTCGCTGCCCCAAAAGCGGGATCAGGGTGACCACGATCGCGACGATGATCGCCCCCGCCATGACCGCTGCGGTGTGCTGCGGGTCGAAGAAGATCGTGCTCGCCGCACCCAGTGCGACGATGCCGACCCACAGGTAAATGAGGAGCACTACCCGTCGATGGGAATGGCCGATCTCCAAGAGCCGGTGATGCAGGTGCATCTTGTCGGGGCTGAAGGGGCTCAGTCCGGCGCGGGTGCGCCGGATGATGGCCAGCAGCATGTCCAGCGCGGGCACGAACATGACCGCCACCACGAGCAGGAACGGGGACAACAGCGCGAACACGTCGCGGGCCCCGTACGCGGTTTGCGAGATCGGGCCCGCCGCGGTGGTCGACGCGGCGGCCAGCATCAGTCCGATGAGCATCGAACCGGAATCGCCCATGAAGATTCTGGCCCGATAGAAGTTATGCGGGAGAAAACCCAAACACGCTCCCGCGAGCACGACGGAGATGACGGCGGGCGGGTAGAACAGCACGTCGCCACCGTGGTCGCGCAACAGTCCGACCGAGAACATGCAGATCGCCAATGCCGTGATGAGACCCAACCCGGCAGCCAGGCCATCCAAGCCGTCGACGAAGTTCATCGCGTTGACGATGGCGACCGTGAGGGCGAGCGTCAGCAGGATCGATGACACCTGATCCAGCACGATGGTGCCGACACCGCCGATCGGTATGTAAAGCACGCTCCACGCCACACCCATCGTGACGAGCACGCTCGCCGCGGTGATCTGGCCGGCGAACTTGGTCAGCGCGTCCAGCCCCCACTTGTCGTCGATCAGCCCGACGACCATGATCAGCCCGCCCGCGACAACCACCGCGGGCATTCCGGACGAGTAGACGAAACCGCGGGTCAGTGCGGGCAGCTGGGACGCCAGCAGAACCGCGGCCACCACGCCGACATACATCGCCAGGCCGCCCATTCTGGGCGTCGGCTGCAGATGAACGTCACGCTCGCGCGGGTAGGCCACCGCGCCCCACCGCCTGGCAAGCACCCGGACCCAACCGGTGGCCAGGTAGGTGATGATCGCGGCCGTCAGACCGACCAGCGCGAGCTCGCGCAGCGGGACACCCGCGCCCTGGTCCGCGAGCGCCATCAGGCGCGTCGACAGTGGCTCCATCGGCGCCGCCGTGATCATCGCTGAACCGTAATCCACCACACCGGACGATCACTCCGTCTGGGTGCTGAGTGTTGCCGCCTCCACGCCCAACACGCCGGCGATCGCCTCGACAGTCACCGGACCCTGCCGCAACACCCTTGGGTGCGTGCCGGTCAGGTCGATGATCGTCGAGGCGATCTGCTGCTCGGCCGGACCACCGTCGAGGTAGACCTCGACGAGATCGCCGAGCTGCTCGCGCGCCTGTGCGGCCGTGCTCGCTGCGGGACGTCCGGAAATGTTGGCGCTCGACACGGCCATCGGCCCGACCTCCCGCAACAGCTCGATGGCCACCGGATGCATCGGCATGCGCACCATGACGGTGCCGTGGGCGTCTCCCAGATCCCACTGCAGCGACGGAGCCTGGCGGACCACCAGGCTCAGCGCGCCCGGCCAGAATGCCCGGATGAGCTCGCGCGCATTATGCGGGACCGAATAAACCAGCCCCTCGATCGTGTGCCACGACCCGACAAGCACCGGAACCGGCATGTCACGGCCGCGCCCTTTGGCCGACAGCAGGGCCGCCACCGCGTCGCGGTCGAAAGCGTCGGCACCAATGCCGTACACGGTGTCGGTGGGCGTCACGACCAGCCGCCCGCTCCTAGCCGCACCGATCGCCGCGGCGATGCCCGCAGCGCGCTGCTCCGGATCGGCGCAGTCGAACAGCTCGGTCATGACAAAGACCCTCTCACCCGCCGCGCACCGCGGTCACGAAGCGGGGCCGGCCGGTGAGGTCGTGCCGCGCGTTGATGTCGACGAATCGCCCTGCGCGGGTGAAGGCTTCGACGGTGCCCTCGGATGTGGTGTCGTCGTGCTCGACAGCGCAGAACCCGCCGGGCCGCAGCAGGCGTGCCGCCAGGGCCACAATGTGGTTGACCACCGTCATTCCATCGGCTCCACCGAACAGGGCATGTGGTGGATCATATTGAGCCACTTCGGGTTCCAGATCGGCACCCTCTGGTATGTAGGGCGGGTTGGCCACCAGGAGGTCGACGGTGCCGTCGAGTTCGTTCAGCAGATCCGGTGCGCCGACGTCGGCACACACCAGTTGCACCGGGGTACCCGCCACATTGCGCCGGGCATAGGCCAGCGCCTCGCCGGAGTCATCGACGGCGACCACCCGGGCGTGGGGACGCTGGTTCCACAGCGCAAGCGCCAGCGCGGCAGAGCCGGTGCAGAGATCCACGATCAGTGGCTGTCGTGACAGCGGTTGGGCGAGAGCCCATTCCAGCAGAGCCTCGGTTTCCGGTCGCGGGACGAAGACACCGGGACCGACCTGCACGGTGACCGGACCGAATGCTGCGGTGCCGGTGAGGTGCTGCAGCGGCACGCGGGCTGCGCGCCTGGCGACAAGCCGTTCGTAGTGTTCGACGAAGTCGGCGCGGGGTTCGATCAGCGCGAGCCGGCCGCGGTCGGTGCCGGCCGCGTGTGCGGCCAACAGTTCGGCGTCCACCCGCGGGGACCCGATTCCGGCTCGGGCCAGCACCTCGGTCGCGCCCTCGATCATGTGACGCAGCTGAAGGGTGGTCATCGCCGGGTCGTCATGTGCTCTCCCAGCCTGGACTGCCTGTCGGCGGCCTCCAGGGCGTCGAAGAGCGGATCCATGTCGCCGTCGAGCACTTGGTCGAGATTGTGCGCCTTGTAGTTGATGCGGTGATCGGCGATCCGGTTCTCCGGGAAGT
>JAGQTR010000171.1 GCA_020438915.1 Mycobacterium sp. | reverse complement strand
GGCACCGTGATCGTCGCCGACGAGCAGCATCAATGGCCGACCAGCCTCGGCATCCGCACGACCGGAATGTTGCGTGCGGCAGCGGACACCGTGACCGCCGCCGCCGGGCATCAGGATGCGACCCGACGTGGCGGCGTGCTGCTGGCGCCGGGGCGGGCAGCCGTCGGGGTCCAGTGGGTCCGCCGGGTCGGCTCCGTCCCGGTGCGTTGTGTCGAGGTCGACAACGCCGAGCACCTTTACCTGGCCGGGCGCGGGATGGTGCCGACGCACAACTCCACGCTCGGCTTGGATTTCATGCGGTCGTGCTCGATCAAGAACCAGTTGCCCAGCGTGATCTTCAGTTTGGAGATGAGTAAGTCCGAGATCGTCATGCGGTTGTTGTCCGCAGAGGCCAAGATCAAGCTTGCCGACATGCGCTCGGGCCGGATGAGCGACGACGACTGGACGCGGTTGGCGCGCCGGATGAGCGAGATCAGCGAAGCCCCCTTGTTCATCGACGACTCGCCGAACCTGACGATGATGGAGATCCGGGCCAAGGCTCGACGGTTGTCTCAGAAGGCCGGTCTGCGGTTGATCGTCGTGGACTACATGCAGCTGATGTCGTCGGGAAAGAAGTACGAGTCGCGTCAGCAGGAGGTCTCGGACTTCTCCCGCAGCCTCAAGTTGATGGCCAAGGAACTCGAAGTGCCGGTGGTGGCGATCAGCCAGTTGAACCGCGGTCCCGAGCAGCGCACCGACAAGAAGCCGATGGTCTCTGATCTTCGCGAGTCGGGTTGCCTGACCGCGAACACCCGAATCTTGCGGGCGGACACAGGTGCCGAGGTGACGTTCGGAGAGCTGATGCGCACGGGTGAGCGCCCGCTGGTGTGGTCGGTCGATGAGCGTAAGCGGATGGTCGCGCGGCCGATGACGAACGTCTTCTACAGCGGGCACAAAGAGGTGTTCAAGGTGCGGTTGGCGTCCGGGCGTGAGGTCGAGGCGACGGCCAACCATCCGTTCATGACCTTCGACGGTTGGACTCCATTGGGGGAGTTGACGGTCGGCGCCCGCGTGGCAGCGCCGCGACGGGTGCCCGAACCGGTGCAGACCCAGCGGATGCATGACTCCGAGGTGGTGATGTTGGCGCACATGATCGGTGACGGGTCGTGCGCCAAGCGCCAGCCCATCCGGTATGCATCGGTGGATGAGGCCAACCTGACGGCGGTAGAGATCTCCGCGGCGCGCTTCGGGGTGACCCCAATCCGCGACGACTACCCGGCCGCTAGGGTCACCACATTGAGGTTGCCCGCGCCGTATCGGTTGACCCACGGCAAGCGCAACCCGATCGCGGCCTGGCTGGACAAGCTGGGATTGTTCGGCAAGCGCAGCTACGAGAAGTTTGTGCCGGCAGAGGTTTTCGCGTTACCCAACGACCAAGTGGCATTGTTCCTGCGGCACCTCTGGGCGACGGACGGCTCGGTGCGGTGGGATTTTAAGATTGGCCAAGGCCGTGTCTACTACGCATCGACCAGTCGGCAGCTGGTCGATGATGTGATGCAACTGCTGCTGCGATTTGGTATCGCGTCACACATCTATCGCGTACCTAAAGCCGGATATCGGGATTGTTGGCACCTCAACATCTATGGCACCGAGAACCAACTGATGTTCCTAAATGACATAGGCGTCCATGGAGTGAAAAGCGTCGCAGCCGAGGAGATTGTGGCAAACCTACAAGGCGTCGACCGGCGCACCCATGCTGACACGGTGCCGACGGCGGTGTGGCAGAAGGTCAACGATGTGAAGCTGCATCGGGCGGCGGCGGTTCTGGAGGATCGGGAACTGCATGACCTGGCGACCAGCGATGTGTATTGGGACCCAATTGTGGAGATCACCAGTATCGGCGAGCAAGATGTCTACGACGGAACGGTCGATAGAACGCATAATTTTGTGGCTAACGGCATAGCCTTGCATAATTCGCTGGAACAAGATGCCGACATGGTCATCCTGCTGCATCGGCCGGATGCGTTCGATCGGGACGATCCGCGGGGCGGGGAGGCCGATCTGATCCTCGGCAAGCACCGAAATGGACCGACGAAGACGATCACCGTTGCGCACCAACTACATTTGTCGCGCTTTGCGAATATGGCCAAGCAGTAGGCACATGTGTCGAGATGCAGTGAAGATTGATAAAGCACATGGGATCGCCTGGAGATGATCGGCGCGGCGCTCTCATGTAGCACGCTATGTGCTACCGTGTTTGTTATGAACGTCATTGGGGTTCGCGAGTTGCGGCAGAATGCCAGCAAATACCTGGCACGCGTCGAAGCTGGTGAGGAGCTGTCGGTGACGATGCGGGGTCGCCTGGTCGCGCGGCTGGTTCCGGTCACCGCGACTGACCGCACTCGAGAGGGCCTCATCGCCAACGGTTCCCTGAAGCCGGCGCGCCGCCGTGGCGGCCTCGCATCCATCGACACCGGGAGCCTGCCTCGGCGGAACCTAAGCGCGGTCCTGGCCGAGGTACGCGAGGACCGGTGATCTATCTCGATACCTCGGCATTGGTGAAGCTGATCGTCCAGGAGGCTGAGTCGGCCGATCTTCGGCGGTGGCTGGCTGACGCCGAAGATCGTGACCACGTGACCAGTGCAGTGGGCCGCGTCGAGCTGATGCGGACCGCTCTTCGCAGTGGGGATCCCGAGATCGTCGCCGACGCTCGACGCATGCTGGATGAAGATCTAGACATTCTTACGGTTACCGACGAAGTGATCGAGACGGCTGAAACGATCGGACCAGAGTCGCTACGTTCGCTCGACGCCATCCATCTCGCATCCGCAGCCCAACTCACTGACGCACTTACCGCGATAGTGGTCTACGACCACAGGCTCATCGAGAGCTGCCGCGATCTCGACTATCCAATCGAAAGCCCCGGGGCCGCAGGATAGCCCGCCTGAGCCGGTCCTCCTCGCTAGGAATGCGAGTCTGCATTCGGCTCCGGAGGCGAAAAGTTCTCGATCGCCCTCCCTGATCGCTTCTACATCTTCGGCGGCTCGCAGGAAGGTAACTGACCGCTTCGGGATGTTATCGACCACTGTGTGCCTGCGTTGCTTGGCCACGATCGGCTCTCGCAAAAGGTTCCTAACGTGAAGGGCAGAAGCTGGCTGCAGCCGTGCAACTCGGCCTTTCGGACGGCGCGGTGTACGCGATGAGATTCGACTGCCGGGGCGGCCATGCGAAGGCTCTTCAAGATTGGGGAGAGCGGGCTCTTGCGCCGTCGAGAAGGCCGGTGAACCCGCTGGGAGCGTGGGGTCCGATGGCGAGTTGTTCGAGGACGCCGATCCCGGTGCGGTGGCCCCAGGTAGCGCGCATGACCTGTTGCACATGAACATTCGGCAACTCGAGGTTGTCCAGGTCGGCGACGTCGGCGCATTCTCCTCCGACAACGAGTTCGTCGTGCCAGAGGCCGTGCGCCCATTGCGGATGAAAGTAGCCGGCGCCCTTCATCCGGAAGGTCAGCAGGGGTTCGAGCGCGATGGTGGCGGGTTCGGTGTGGTCGTTGAGCGTCAGGACCGCACTATTGGAGCGGCGCAGTCCCGGGGCCCAGTTGACGGCGTGGGTGATGTCGACGTGTTCGGCCAGCGTGTCTGGTCCATACACCGGGGTGTCGTCGGAGAGCAGAGGCAGGATGGCCGCGGTCTTGGCCCAGGGCTGGCCGTCGGCGTCTTCGAAGGTCATGAAGTGCACGCCGACGTCGTCGAAATTCAATGGGGCCCAGAGGAAGAAGAGCTGGCCCGCGGCCGGCTCGGGTGCGGCCGGGGCGGGCAGTCCTGCCGGGCGGATGCCCCAGGACCGGTCCTTGGTCCCGTAAACACGCTCGGTGAACGTCTCGGTACGATCACCTGCGGTCAGCGTTCCCGCCCAGCTTCCCAGTTGTGAGGCCCTGGTCATGTCGGTGAACAACCGCGTGCCGTGGTGTTTGGTCTGGCGGGGCTCCTCGTAGGCGGCCGTGCGCGCGTGGAACGTCAAGTCGGCGCGGAGACCGTGTTCTGGCGCATCGACGATGACATGGTTGGTGCGCAGGGGCTCGATGATCTGGATTTCGACGGGTCCGACTGAGGTCGCGGTGCGGTCAAGCGGTGCCCGGCCGGAGGCGAATACCGAACGCTGGGTGTGGTTGCTGACCACGCTGAAAGCGGCGTCGATGACACCGCGATTCGGGTAGATACCCATGGCAACGGCGAAGTACAAGTCCTCGGTGTAGCCGTTGAACCAGAACCGATCGTAGTGATCGGGATGGCCGCTGCCGGCATGCGCGATCGGCGCCGGTGTCTGATGAACCGGGTAATCGTCAAATGGGGTCAGCATTGTCGACTTCCGCTCAGTGCAGGAGGGCTTCGGTGTCGAGATCGGCGATCTGTGCCAATGCGCGGCGGATCATCGTCAAGAACATCTCATCACCCCGCGCGGTCCGTTCGACCAGCATCGCTGCCGGCGTCAAGAAGTACACGGCGTAACACGCGTGTCGGCGGTAGTCGGTCCAGCACCGTTCCCAGTCGTAGCCGCCGACCCCGCCGGCAATGAGAGCCTCGAAATACTGGGATACGAGTTCGCGCTCGTGGGCCCTGCGTGTCTCTGGCTCCAGCGCGGTGCCGAGGAGGAACGCGACGTCGAGCAATCCGTTGCCACGGTCGGTGGTCTGCCAGTCGACGACGGCTACCGGTAATTGACCGCCCTTGGCGTCGAAAAGCATGTTGTCGGGCCGAAAGTCGCCGTGCACGACTGTCAGCGGCTGGTGCTGCGTGGTCCAGAAGGTGGGCGCATACGCGTTGATTCGCCGCATCTGGGCCAGGAGGCGGTCGTCGAGGTCGGATCGGTAACGCTCGCAGAACGCCTCGGTGAGGACCGGGCCGTTCTGTGCGAGCATGTCCGCGGTTGCGCGCGTGTGGTTGAGCCAGTCCACGTCGGCGAGTGCGTCGTCATTCCACATCGGCGCGTGCAAGGCGGCCGCCTCGGCCATGGCGCGGCGGGCATGTTCGACATCGAAGCCGGCCAATTGGTTCACCGACGACGCGGGGGAGAGGTCCTCCAACAGCAGCACGAACCGTCCGGTAACAGTGTCGATGTCGCTGTAGAGGTGCCGTGGCGCCCGCACCGCTGTGCGCGCCAGGAGCTGTTGGTAGAACCGCACCTCCCGTTCGTAGAGACGCGATCCGACTGCTGCAGCACGGCTGTCGGCGTCCTCGGCGGCGAGTTTGGCCACCAGGCTGACGGGAAGCGCGGCGTCGGCGTCGTCGTAAGTCAAGGTGAACAGAAGCGTGTCGGCGACCTGCCCCGTGCCGATTGGAGTCGATCCGACCGCGGTGACCGATTGGTCGCCGAGGACTCCGGCATGACGTAGGGCATGAGTGAACCACGCAGCGGTCATGTCATGCCGGTCGACCAGCGGCGGCGGGTTAATGGCGGCGGCGTCAGCAGCCACGGACACCCCCAGTGCGTGATGTGGAACGATCTCGTTCTAGATAATGAACGAGATCACGGAATCGGTCAAGATATGACTGTGACGACAACAGGTCGAACGTACGGGGGACTCACCGCGGAGCAGCGGTCACGGAGCCGCCGTCAACGCATGATCGACGCCGGACGAACCGTCATCGCCGACAGCGGCGTCGCGACGATGACCGTCGACTCCGTGTGTCAGCGCGCCAAGCTCAGCAAGCGGTACTTCTACAACGAGTTCGCCTCGAAGGACGCACTGCTCGACGCCTGCGCCGAGGAGCTATTCGGCCGGCTCAGAGTCGGAGTCCAGGCCGGGTTGGCCAGCACCCCCGGCGTCGCCCGCGCCGAAGCGGCGGTGCGCGCTGTCGTGCACACCCTGGCCACCGACCCCGCAGATGCCCGGCTATACATGGAATCGCCCGGATTCCCGCGCCTGCGCGAGCGTCAGCTGCGCGCCGTGCGGGAGTTCAGCGAACTCATGGCACCGCCCGACACGCCTCGACGCCGAGGGGCGCGGCCAGGCATAGACGTGACATTGGCGACGCAGCTGCTGGTGGCCGGAACCACCCACCTCATCATCGCGTGGCTGCACGGCGACATCGACACCGACGAGGCGACGCTGATCAACACCGTCACTGCAACCGCCCTTGGTGGGCTGAGCCTGTGAAAGCCGGGCAGCGTGATGTGCCAAAGGTTTCGAGGCCGGCTCGCGCGCAGCCGCGCCATCGACGGTATCGACAACAGTGCACGAGCCGGCTACGACGCCCGGGTCCGCACCCTCGCCGCTACAGCGCCGACCGCTGCCGACATCCACGCAACTCCAAGTAGGGCCTCCCGAGCGAGCTGTCCTCGTGTCACCTGGTCACAGGATCGGCGAGATGCCATCCGCGGTGAGAACATACATTGGTGCAGCCGAACTCGGGACGCACCAAATCGACAGTCCGAATAGGATTACGCCTCATGACTGAGAGGGCGTCGGTACCAGCAGAGGCCCACGAGGTAGCGCCGCTCGATATTGCCGGCTCAGGGGTCCTGCCGCCCGTTGCTGCCCGGGTGCGCCGCCTTTTCTGGGTGCTTGAGCGGTTGGCGCCCTCGTTGGGATCCCGGTGGGCAGTCGAGTTGTGGTGCACCCCGCCCGTTCTTGAGTCGAGTATGCGAATGCCGCCCGGTGTGCCGCCAGGGACAGCGGTACAGGCGTTCTGGGACGGGCATCGGATCGCCGGGCAGGAATGGGGCGAGGGGCCGCCGGTATATCTGGTACACGGTTGGGGTGGCCAGCGCGCTCATTTGGCAGTGTTCGTCAAACCGCTTGTGGAGGCGGGATATCGGGTCGTGGCTTTCGACTTGCCCAGCCACAACGAATCGGATCCGGGTGCGCTCGCGCCCGGGCGCACCACGGCCATCGAGTGCGCCAACGCGATTGCGGCCATGATCGAGACCCATGGGCCGGCGCATGCGGTCGTAGCCCATTCACTCGGAGCGAACTCGACCGTATTGGCGGCCAGTCAGGGGGCACCGGTTGGCCGCTTGGTCTTCTTGGCGCCAATGGGAGAGTTTCCGCTCTATCTGGACCTGTTCGCCGCACGCCACGGCTTCGGCCGCCGGATCCGCTCGGGCCTGCACCATCGTCTTGAGAAACGCATCGGTATGCCACTGCACGAAACAAACTTGACGTGGACCGGCCGACGAGCCAACTATCCGCCGCTGCTTCTCATCCACGACCCCGACGACCCGGACAGTCCCCATGCCGCCAGTGAGCGTGTGGCTACGGCATGGCCGGGTGCGCGCCTGCTCACCACCCGAGGGCTCGGCCGACTGGCGCATTACCGAATTCTGCGCCACCGGCCCGCGATTCGTGCCGGAGTGGATTTCATCGGCCACCGCGCCACGGATACGAGCGTCGCGGAGCAACCCGGCGTCACTTAGCGGCGGCGGGCGGTTAGGGACACCTCCTGAGGTACTTCAATTCGAAGTCGCTGTGAGACAACACGCAAGTGTGCACGTCAGGGCGCCTGTCAGATGCAATCCGAACGGAGAACCTATAGCTGCGCCAGTAGCCCTCGTGGACGCCATCTCTCGATTCAACGACGAAGACTTTGATACTTAGTGAGACGCGGCGAACCCTGGACCGCCTCGGCCGGCCGAGGTTACGCGGGCAAGCCACGCCCGGTCCTGATCATCCAAGATGACCGATTCGACGCCACCGACGCGATAACATTCTGCCCGCTGACCACTACCGTCTCCGATATCCCACCACTGCGAATCCCGTTGCAGCCCAACAA
>JAGQTR010000170.1 GCA_020438915.1 Mycobacterium sp. | reverse complement strand
ACCGGGCCGCTGACCAAGAAGCGGATGGAGACCATCGACGACGATGTCACCGACCGTGCGGAAGCCTTTATCCGCCAGGCCCACAGCGACGACAAGCCGTTCTTCGTGTGGTGGAACGCAACCAGAATGCACCTGTGGACCCGCCTCAAGGCGGAGTCGGAAGGCCTGAGCGGGCAGGGCTTCTATAACGACGGGATGGTCGAGCATGACGGTCACGTCGGACAACTGCTGGACCTGCTCGACGAACTCGGCATCGCCGAGAACACGATCGTGTTGTATTCCACCGACAACGGGCCGCATTACAACACCTGGCCCGACGGTGCGATCAGCCCCTGGCGGAGCGAGAAGAACTCCAATTGGGAAGGTGCCTACCGGGTTCCGTGTTTCGTCCGCTGGCCGCAGCGATTCGCCGCAGGTATCGCCCTCAACGGAATCATGACTCACCAGGAATGGCTGGCCACACTCCTGGCCGCCGTCGGCGAACCCGACATCACCGACAAGCTGCGCGCCGGGCACGCGGCCGGTGACAAGACATTTCGTGTCCACATCGACGGCTACAACGCACTGCCCTACCTGACCGGCCAAACCGATCAGTCCCCGCGGGATTGGTTCTTCTACACCAATGACGACGGTCAGGTCACCGCCATCCGAATCGGTGACTGGAAGATCGTGTTCTACGAGCAGCGTGCAAAGACCATGCAGCTGTGGGCTGAGCCGTTCGTGCCGCTGCGCGTCCCCAAGATCTTCAATCTGCGCCGCGATCCCTTCGAACGCGCCGACGAAAACTCCAACGGATACTGGAATTGGGTCCTCGAGCACATCTTCGTTCTCTATCCTGCCCAAGCGTTGGCCACCGAACAGCTGAAAACCCTCGCAGAGTTTCCGCCCCGGCAAAAGCCAGCTGCATTCAATCTCGACCGCGTCCTGGACCAGATGCAAGAGGCGACGGGCGGGGGCCTGCACTAGCGCAGTTCAGTTAGGTATCGCCAGAGCTCCCGTCACCCCAGCGCGGCCAAACGCAGCTCGGCGTAGGCCGTTTCGATGCCTTCGGCCAGGCCGGCTACGTTGGGCAGCGCGCGCGGATCGGTGCACAACCCGATGCCGATATCGCCGCAGCAGGAGATCGCCGAGATTCGGAGGGCGTGGTGGGCCGCGGGCTCCGAGGATGAGAACAGGTGCAGTACCCGCCGCCCGGCGACCTGTACGGACGCTGCCGGCCCGGGAACATTGGAAATGGCTACGCCGAACTCCCGCGCGCTGCCGGCCAGCCGTTGCAGGGCCGCGCCGACATAGGGGAGACGGCCGAGCGCGTGGAAGAGGTCGAAGAGTTCCTCGGCGTCATCGAGTTGTTTGCGTTTGGCGGTCTCGGCGCGGATCAGATCGAGGCGGGTCACCGGATCAGGTTCGGCCAGTGGTAGATCGACGTTGATGAAGGAATCGCGATTGCCCAGATCGTCTGCGCCCTCGTCGCGGTGGTGCAGGCTGACCGGCACCTGGGCACGCAGTCGCCCCACCGCCGCTCCACCGGCGCTCAGCCAGCTCCGCAGGCCGCCGGCCACGACGGCGAGCAACACATCGTTGACCGTCGCGTGGTGAGGCCGGGAGGCGCCGATCGCCTTCAACTCCGCCAGCGGCAGCACGGCGAAGGCGAGTTCGCGGGCGATGCCGACGGGCCGGTCGAGCGGCGAACGCCGACTGGGCCGGGCGAGTTCGCGCAGGGCCGCCTCCGGTAGCCGACGCATCTCGGTGAGCAGCGACGGCCCCGCGGTGCCGGCGCGCACCCCGGCGCCGGGCTGCTCGGGCGGGTCGGCGCGCGGGTCGAACAGCACGGCGTCGAGAAATCGAACCCCGGCGATTCCGTCGGCCATCGCATGGTGGATCCGGGCTGCGATCGCTTCGCGGCCGTCACTCAGGGGCCCGATCACGTCGAATGTCCACAGCGGCCGCCGGTGGTCGAGGTGCTCGGCCATCAACTCGCCGACGGTGTGCCAGAGTTCGGCCGGCGTGATCGGTTGCGCGGCCGTTCTGCGCCGGACGTGGGCGTCGATGTCGAACGCTTCGTCGTGCACCCACCGGGCCCCGGCCGCGTCCTGCACTACCCGTTGGGTTGCTCGCGGCTGGCGGGCGAGCCGCTCGGCGACACCGCTGCGCAACCGTTGCAGGTCCAGTGGGTCGCCGGGTTCGAGCATCATCAGCTTGAGCGTGTGTCCGGTGATGGACTCCGACTCCAGTCCCAGGATGCGCGCATCGTCGGTGGAGAGCGGCTCGCCATCCTGGACCATCGGGCCAGTATGCGATGGCGGTGTTCGCGGCTTGCGGGCATCGGCAAGAATTCACCTCATGGACGTCCATGAGGTGCTGCTGCCCGGCGTGGGGTTGCGCTACGAATTCGACAATTCCCACGGTGACCGCATCGGTGTGATCGCCAAGCGGGCCGGCGACTTCGAGGTGGTGCTGTACGCGCCCGAGGATCCCGATTCGGCCCAGCCGCTGTTCCATCTGAGCGTGGAGGAGGCCGAGGCGCTGGCCCAGATCCTGGGCGCCCCGCGCATCGCTGAACGGTTCGCCGACCTGACCCACGAGGTACCCGGGCTCGACGCCGGGCAGGTCGCGGTGCAAGCCGGCAGTGCCTACGCCGACCATCCCCTTGGCGACGCGCGGGTGCGTACCCGTACCGGCGCCTCGATCGTCGCGATCGTGCGCGACGAAGAGGTGCTGCCCTCGCCGGGACCGGCCGACATGCTCCGACCGGGGGACGTCCTGGTCGTCATCGGCACCGCCGACGGCATCACCCAGGTCGAGCGCATCTTCGACAGAGGTTGAGCGGGTGCATGGTTCGGTAGCGCTGCTACTCGAAATCGGTGCGCTGCTGATAGTTCTGACTATTCTGGGAGCGCTGGCGCGACGTGTGTCGTTGTCCCCGATCCCGTTGTACCTGCTGGCCGGGCTGTCGCTGGGCGACGGCGCAATTCCGCTGGTGCCCTCGGCCGAGGACTTCATCCAAACCGGTGCCGTGGTCGGTGTCGTGCTGCTGTTGTTGACCCTGGGCCTGGAATTCACCGTCGACGAGTTTGCCGCCAGCATGCGCAAGCATCTGCCGTCGGCCTGGGTGGATGGGTTGCTCAACGCCACCCCGGGTGCGTTGGTCGGGTGGTTTCTGGGATTCGATTTCGTCGGCATCCTGGCGATGGCCGGGATCACCTACATCTCGTCCTCGGGTGTGGTGTCGCGATTGCTGACCGATCTGCGGCGGTTGGGTAACCGCGAAACCCCGGCGGTGCTGGCGGTGCTGGTTCTCGAAGATTTCGTGATGGCCGCCTATCTGCCACTGCTCGCCGTACTCGCCGCCGGCGGCGCGTGGTGGCAGGCGGTGACCGGCATGACGATCGCCATGGCGGTGCTGGCGCTGGCGTTCGTGGCGTCCTACCGCTGGGGGCATCTGGTGGCGCGCGTCGTGGCGCCGCCGGACGCCGAACTGCTGTTGCTGCGTGTGCTCGGGGTCGCGCTGGTGGTGGCGGGTCTGGCCGAGTACGTGCACGTGTCGGCGGCCGTCGGCGCGTTCCTGGTGGGCCTGATGCTGACCGGGGAGAGCGCCGAGCGCTCCCGTGCGGTCCTCAGCCCGCTGCGCGACCTGTTCGCCGCGATTTTCTTCGTCTCGATCGGGCTCACCGTGGAACCGGCGGCACTGATCCCGATGCTTCCGCTGGCGGTGCTGCTTGCCGTGGTGACCGCCGCCACCAAGGTCGTCTCCGGGATGTACGCCGCGCGCCGGGAAGGGGTCGGCCGCCCCGGTCAGCTGCGCGCAGGGACCGCGCTGATCGTGCGCGGTGAGTTCTCGTTGGTGATCATCGCGCTCATCGGCGAATCGCTCCCGGTGATCGAGTCCATCGCGATGTCCTATGTGTTCATCCTGGCGTTCCTCGGGCCGGTGGCCACGGTGCTGAGCGGCCGGGTGGCCCCGCGGCGGATAGCGCCCCGGATCATCCGCCGCACCAAAGAGCTGCCCGGTCCCGAGGACAGCGGTTGACCAGCTCGATTATTCGGGACGCAGGCGTTTGCGTTTGTCGTTGAGGTGCCGTTCCCCATCGATGACGGCAGCCACGGCGTTGATCAGCGCCAGGTGGGTGAATGCCTGCGGGAAGTTACCGAGGTGACGTCCGCTGCGGGGCTCGATCTCCTCGGCATAGAGCTGCAGTTGGCTCGCCGAGCCCAAGAGTTTTCCGCACAGCGCGCGGGCTCTGGGCAACTCGCCGATCGCCACCAGGGCCGACACCAGCCAGAACGAACAGATCGTGAAGGTGCCCTCCTCGCCGGTGAGACCGTCCTCGGTGTCCTCGACTCGGTAGCGCAGCACCATCTCGTCTTCGGTCAGCTCGTCGAGGATCGCGTGTACGGTGTTGCGGACCCGTTCGTCGGTGCCGGGCAGAAAACCCAACAGCGGTATGAGCAGGACGGATGCGTCGAGAGCCTTGGTGTCGTAGTGCTGGGTGAATACTCCGCGCTCGTCGACGGCGTTGGCGAGCACGTCCTCGCGGATCTCCTCGGCGGCGGTGCGCCACCGCGCGGCCAGTGCGTTTTCGCCGCGGCGGACGGCGATCCGCGCACCGGCGTCGGCGGCCATCCAGCAGGCGACCTTCGACGACGTAAAGTGCTGAGCCCCCGAGCGAACCTCCCAGATTCCCTGGTCGGGCTCGCGCCAATGCTCCAACGCCGACTCGACCTGGGTCTGCACAATGCGCCACAGCCGATCCTCGACGCGGTGGGCCCCGGTATGCAGGTCGATCGCCCTGACGATCGCACCCCATACGTCGTGTTGGCGCTGGCTGTAGGCGCCGTTGCCGACCCGCACGGGTTGCGCGTTCTCGTACCCGGACAGGTGATCCAGCGTCGTTTCGGTCAGAACCCGCTCCCCGCCGACGCCGTACATCAACTGCAGATGGCCGCCTTCGGCGTCGGCGATATCGGCGACGAAGTTGAAGAAGTCGTTGGCCTCCCAGTCCAGGCGCAGCGTGTTGAACGCCCACAGGGTGGCCACGGTGTCGCGGATCCAGGTGTAGCGGTA
>JAGQTR010000169.1 GCA_020438915.1 Mycobacterium sp. | reverse complement strand
TTGTCCCAGGACTCCGCCAGCGCGATCGATTCCAGGTTTTCCTCGATGCGGTCGGCGATCCTGTTGAGGATCAGGGCACGCTCGGCTGCCGATGCCTTACCCCAGGCGGGCGCCGCGGCATGGGCGGCGTCGAGGGCCTTGTCGACGTCAGCCTCGTCGGACCGGGCGATCTCGCAGAACACCTGGCCGGTGATCGGTGTCGGGTTCTCGAAATAGCGTCCGGCGCTCGGCGGCACCCATTGGCCGCCGATGAAGTTTTCGTAGCGGGGCTTGAACGACATCAGCGAGCCATCGGCCCCGGGGCGGGCGTACACAGTCATGGTGAATCTCCTGCTCTTCGTCGCGTGTCCGGTCGACATACGGGTGTGGCGTGTGTCACTGAATCTACGTCGCTGACCGTTGCACCGCGGTTGCAGACTCAGCTGAGGTCGAAGTCCAGGCCGGCGAGGTGCCCACCGGCGCGCGCCCGGGCCACCGTGTTCAGTCCGGCGCTGTCGCGCAGCGCCTGCCAGCCGTCTCGGTCGTCGCGCCCTTCGGGCAGCTCGAGCCAGCGGCGTAGCAGTTCCGGGCGTCCCTGGGCACACTCGGCCAGGACCGCGCCGCGCAGCGTCGCAGCCAGCTGGGTGCGCAGCCGCGCGATTCCCGGTGACACCGAATGGGCCAGCAACGGGCCCGGGTAGCGGGTGAGCGCGGACTCGACGTCGCCGGCGTCGAGCGCACCGAAGACCTCGCCGATGTCGCTGGTGATCGGCGCCAGCAGCCGGTACGGCCGGGAACCCAGATTCTCGGCACCGATGACCTTGCGCAACCGGGACATCTCGGCGCGCACGGTGACTACATCGAGGTCCTTGTCGTCCAGGAGCACCGCCAGATGGTCGGCCGACAGCCCCTCGCGGTGCCGGCTGAGCAGGACCAGGATGTCGGCATGGCGGCCGGTGAGGCGGGAGGCCTGCAGGTGTCCATAGCCGTCGGTGGTCACCCAGCGCGGACGATCGCCGCCGAGCACGACCAGATGCGGCCGACGAGCTGCGGGCTCGGCGTTGAATCCCGACAACCGCAGCAGGGCGAGATGATTCTCGACCGCGACCGCGGTTGCCCGCACCAGCGCCAGCGTCTGCGAGGTCGCCACCTCGGTCCCACCGGTCAGGTCGATCGCGCCCAGCAGCGCTCCGGTGGTGGGGTCGTGCACCGGAGCGGCGGTGCAACTCCACGGCTGCACCACCCGGGAGAAGTGCTCTGAGCCTCGGATCTGTAACTCGCGGTCGAGTGCCAGCGCCGTACCTGGCGCGTTGGTCCCGGCGCTGCGCTCGCTCCAATCGGCCCCCGGCATGAAGTTCATCGCCTCGGCCCTGCGGCACGCTTGCGGATCACCCTCGACCCACAGCAGCGTGCCGTCGGCGGCGCTGACAGCGACCACCACGCCGGAGTCGGCCGCGTCATCGACGAGCAGGCGGCGAATGACGGGCAGCGCGGGCGCCAACGGGTGCGTCTGGCGCAGCCGGTCGATCGCAGTGACCGCGGCCACCGGCCGAACCCCTTCAAGGTCGGGGTCGACGCCGCCAGCCAGGCTGCGTTGCCAGCTCTGGATGACCACCGGACGCACCGAGTTCGAGTTCAGGTAGGTGGAGTCGACTTCGCCGGTGACGAACAACTCGTGGACCGCGCGCAGCTTCGACGGCGACGGGCTGTTGCTGTCGCCGTCAGGCGATGTCCTCGCAGTTGCCACCTGAGCGTTCACGCTCCTCGAGCTGGGCCTATGCGGCTGGCGCCACCATAGCTCAAACCGAGCCCGGATAATACTGTGCGGCCCCCGATCGGCTCCCCTCCTCTCAGGGGCCGCACAGAGTCTGATGGACGGCGCTCACCATCCCCAGGCGTTGGCGGCGCTGCGGTCGGTGGCGGCCACCTCGTCGGCGCCGTCGCGTACCGCATTGCCAAGGCTGAACAGAATGTCGTTGAGCGCCTCGGCAGCCTGTTCCCAGCGCGCCTGCTCACTGCGGTAGGCGCCGGCTGCCTCACGCGTCCACGTCGCCTGCAGCGGAGCGATCTCGGCGCGAAGGTCGTCGAGCGCGGAATTGAATCGCGTTGATGTGGAATGGATCTCCTGACGAACGGAGTACTCCAGCTCGCCGAAATGATAGGACAGGGTGGGGTCCATGAAGGATGCTCCTCAAAGGTTGGCGGCGATGGAACCGAGGCGCTGCGCGTGACTGTCGGTCGCCTCGCGCAGGATGCGCTCGTTGGCCCGGATCGTCTCGGCGATGCGCTGCAGCGAGGCGTGCAACTTGACCGACTCGGCGTTCCAGCGCTCGACGACGTCTCGGAAACGCGCAGCGGCCACCCCACCCCAGACTGACGGCGGCACGCTGCTCATTCTGCCGATAAACGCCTGCAGCATCGCCCTGATCTCTTCGTTGCGGGCGTCGGTCTTGCCTGCTATCGACACCATGAGGTCGAAGTCAGTGGCCAGCGTGGCGCCCGAGGGCCCTGGATGGGTCGTCATCGCGATCCTTTCGGGTCGAGGAAACGTCACCGAAGAAACGTCCAAGTGAAATGCGGTATATAGATTGGACGCGATCAGAACCCGTTTGGTTCCATTAGTTTTCAGCGCACCACATGGGCAGACTGGACCGCGCGCACGCACGCCTCGTTGATTGCGGCGCGTTGTCCCGGCGGGCTCTGGCAGCCGATCGCGACACGAATGGCGCCGTCGATCACCACGGCCCAGCTTGTCTCACTGTCGGCCCGCAGTTCGCGGTATGTCACAGCGGGTCTGCCCCCGACGCTGCCGGCAGGATCCAGGCCCACGAATACCCCGGGCCTTTCGGACTCCAGTGCGCGCCGCAGCGTCTCGGCCACCTCGGCCAGCGTGGTCGGGGTGGCACCGGCGGACTGCGTGAGGTGCAGCGCGGTCGCCTCGCCCGCGGGCGCCGACACCCGCACCCGCGCCGATCCGGGTCCGGAGGTGATGCGTTCAACAGCCCAGTGCGCGGGCACCCACACCGCGACGCGACCTTCCACGAGCAGCGCCGTCGACGAATCCGCGGGAGGCCCGCCGGACAACGTCTGCGCCACCCAGCCTCCGCCGACGACCGACAGCGACACGATGGCACCACCCACCACAGCGACGACCCGACGACGGAATCCCGCTGTGCTGCCGTCGGTTTCGGATCTCGCAAGCTCGGACAACCTCGCGCTCACCGAACGCAGCACGCGCTGCCGATCGCTGTAGAGCACCGCGATTCCGTCGGCATGCAGCCGCGCGCTGAGCTGCTGAGGCGGTGGCACCTCGGCGGGCACGTCGATCAGGACCCCGGTCGCCATCCGGAGATAACCGTCGACGTCGCGCGCATCGCGGGTCAGCACCTTGACCTCGTCGTCCGGGGCGGAAATCACGACGAAATCCTCGGAGAGCTCGACCACCGTGGTTACACCGTCCGCGCCGAGGATCGATGCCCGTTGCAACACCACGACGTCCGGGGTAACAACGCGGGCAGCACCGGTGACGCGCTCGATACGGGCCGACGACCACCAGGTCGGGAACACCAGCACCAATGTGCGCGAGCACTCGCCGCAGACCACGTCGAGTAGGTCGCTCCACAACTGACCCACCTCGACAAGCCGGCCGTCGAGCAGCGCAATCTCGTCGTCGACACACTCGATCGCGACCGAGATCCACTCCGGTGGAGCGGAACCGGGGCCTCGGACCGTCCGCGGTCCGACCTCGACGACTGCCCTGCTCACGGTGGGTCGACCCATCCGACCTGCAGCAGTTCCTCGGGTCTGCCCCGGACCACCAGGGTGCCGCGTCCCGGTGGTAACGGTGCGGGTTTGGTGGTGCCCAGCAGCACGCCCTCGTCGGGGGCAGCGCTCATCATCAGCCCGGAGCAACCCATGTCACGCAGGCGTGCCAGGACCGGGTCGAACATCGCCCGTGCCGCCCCACCCGAGCGGCGCGCCACGACCAGGTGTAAGCCCAGATCCTTGGCGTGCGGCAGGAAGTCGACGATCGGGGTGAGCGGATTGCCGGTGGCGCCGACGACCAGGTCGTAGTCGTCGATGACGAGGTAGATGTCCGGGCCATCCCACCAGGAGCGGTTCCGCAACTGCTGCTGGGTGACGTTCTCGTCGGGCATTCTGGCGTGCAACCGCTGCGTCAGCGCCGACATCCGTGCGGTCAAAGCCACGCTCGACACCGAGTACCCGGCGAGGTGGTCCGTCTCGACCACACCCAGCATGGTGCGGCGGAAGTCGACGATCTCCAGCTGCGCCTCGCGGGGGCTTCGGGTCGCGACGATCTCGGTACACACCAGTCGCAACAGCGCGGTCTTTCCGCATTCGCCGTCCCCGAGTACGAGCAGGTGGGGATGTTCGGCGAGATCCAGCACGACCGGCGTCAGGTGACGTTCGCCCACGCCCAGCAGCACCTCATCGGGGCGATGCGACCCGGTCCTCGCGGTGAGCGCACGACGATCGATCCGGGCCGGGAGCAGTTCGACGGGCGGCGCCGCGCAGCCGTCCCGGCGCCGCGCCGCATCGAGGTCGGGAAGAGCGACCGCCATCTCGTATCCTTCGCCGGTGAGGGCTCGGCCCGCCGGGCGGCCGGCCAGCTCGCGGGCCCGGCGGCGATCCATCTCCGAGTCGGCGGGGTCACCGAGCCGAAGCTCGATTCGGGTGCCGATCTGGTCTTTCAATGCCGGTCGCAGGTCGGCCCAGCGAGCTGCACCGATCATCACGTGAATGCCGAATGACAGTCCCTGCGCCGCAAGGGCGGTGATCGGTGCCTCCAATCCGTCGAACTCCTGGCGCACCGTCGCCCACCCGTCGACCACCAGAAACACCTCGCCATAGGGATCCTCCGCTGCGGCCGACTCGGCGGCGGTGCTATCCCGGAGCTTGCGGTACTCCCGTCGTCGCAGCAGGGACTCCAGTTGGGCGACCGTGCGCCGGCACAGGTCCGCCTCGCCCCGGCCGGCAACCGCCCCGACGTGGGGCAGGTCGGCGAGGGTCGCCAGGGTCCCGCCGCCGAAGTCGAGGCAGTAGAACTGCGTGGTAGCGGCGTCGTGAGTGGCGGCAAGGGCGCATACCAGCGTCCGCAGCGCCGTGGACTTCCCCGAGCGCGGCGCACCGACGACCGCGATATTTCCTGCCGCACCCGATAATTCGATGGTGTATCTCGCGTGGCGCTGTTCGAATGGGCAGTCCACAAGGCCGATCGATATCCGCAGGTGAGCCTGTTCTTGGCCCTGCAGCAGTGCTTTGAGCTCGGGCGGTGGACCTAGCGGCGGCAACCATACCCGATGCGCCGCCGGGCCGGGGCCGGCCAACCTGCCCACGATGGTGTCCAACAAGGACCGCTGTTGGATCGCGAGATCCCCTGGCGACACGCATATTTCCGGCCGCGCGGTGCCCGCCAACGTGAACAACTCGGCCAGCGGTCGGTCGGCGGGCTGAGGCGGATGGGGTCGAGGTGTGTATCCGCCGGACACGAAAGCGGTCTGGAATCGGGTCAGCTCACCGGCGGCGGTCTTCAGGTACGCCGCCCCCGGCTGTGACGGCAGGTGGTGGGCGTCGGCCACCCCCAGCACCGCGCGGGACTCGCTCGCCGAGAAGGTCTTCAGTCCCACGCGATAGGAGAGGTGGGTTTCCAGCCCTCGCAGCCTGCCCTCGTCGAGGCGTTGACTGGCCAACAGCAGGTGCATGCCCAATGAGCGGCCCAGTCGGCCGATCGCCACGAACATCTCGGCGAAATCGGGATGCTGGCTGAGCAATTCGGAGAACTCATCGACCACGATGAACAGCGCCGGCATCGGTATCAGAGCCTGGTCCTGTGAACGGGCGCGCTCATACTGGGCGATGTTGATGCAATTGCCGGCAGCCCGCAGCATTTCCTGTCTACGGTGCACCTCCCCGGAGAGGGCTTCACGCATTCGGGAAACCAGATGCGCCTCGTCGGCCAGATTGGTGATGACAGCCGACACATGCCGCACCTTCTCCAGTCCGAGAAATGTTGCGCCTCCTTTGAAGTCGACCAGTACGAGATTGAGCACCTCGGGAGAATGCGCGGCGATCATCCCGAGGGTGAGCGTGCGCAGGAACTCCGACTTGCCCGACCCCGTCGCGCCCACACACAGCCCGTGCGGCCCCATCCCGCCGGCGGCGGCCTCTCTGATGTCCAGCTCGACGACGCTGCCATCCTCGGCAACGCCGATCGGCACCCGCAGCGGTTCGCGAACGTTCCCGAGCGCCCACAGCTCATCGGCATCGACCAGCTCGGGATCATCGATCTGCATCAGGTCCGGCCACTCCACATTCCTGCCCTGGTTCTGCCACTCTTGGGCTGCGGGGCGGTAGCGAGCCATCCGTCGCGCGCAGGCCAGGGCTTCTGCCGCGGTCAGCGCATCGCACTCGACGGTCACTTCCGCCGGGCCGGCGTGCAAGGTCACCGGCGATCCGGGTTCCCCGGAACGGATCTCGACGACGGTGGTTCCATCCGCCGGTGGCGGTACCGCGCAGCCGTCGATGACCACCACAGTGTGCCGAGGTGAGCCGTCACCGCGGCGGTGTGGAAGCCATTTCAGCCAGTCCCACTGGTGTTCGGCAGCCTCCCCGGCCGCGAAGTCGATTCCGATCAGTGCGGGGTGGTGCATCATGGTGAGCTGACATATCAGCGCGCGCGCGACCGCACGAGCCGCCGAGATGTCGCCTGCCACAGTGATCGCCGGGACCGCGCGCACGCACAGTGCGACCGGCACCCCAGCGACGATCCGCCGGCGATCCACCAACCTGCCGATGGCGCCGGTGGTGACCGGGTCGGCGCCGGCGTCGGGTCGCAGTTCGGGTGCCACCACGGCGGTGGCCGACGGCTGCTCACCCAGACCGACCCGTACCGCGCAGAAGTCCCGATGGTCTTGCGAGCGTTCCCACATCCGGTCCCCACCGGCCAGTGTCCACAGGGTCGTCGGGTCGGGGTGGACCCAGTGCATGGCCACATGTTGTGCATCGGCGCTCTCGGCGAGCGCAGCATCGATTCCCTCGAGATAGCGCAGGTATTCGGCGCGCTGATCGTTGATTTCACTGACCCGGCTGCCGCCGCGGGCGCCGTAGGCGAGGGTGCCGATGACCGAAACCACCATCATCGCCGGGAAGAACAGGAACATCGGATTGCGCGCCGAGGTGTTGCCCGAGGTCAGGTACAGCGCGCCCATTCCGGCCATCGCGGCGATCATGGCGACCGGCATGAGTCGCGCCAGCGGGTTCACCGATGCCGGTTTCGGCAGCTGCGGGGACGGCTCGACAACGATCTGTCCTCCGGGCATGGCCGGGCGGGGCGCAGACGATGGCGAACTCGGTTCCATTGGTGAGTAGACGCACCGGCCACCGTGCTCGTTCCATTCCGGGCGGAGAAACTTCTGCGCGAGGACCCCAACAGCTGGCGTTACGTTGGGTGGGTGTCGGATACGTTGTGCAGGTTGGCCATCCACACGACGGGCACCGTCGGCGCGGGCTCCCCTTCGACGTGTGACGTGACGCTCCCCGCTGATCACCCGGTGGCCGCGCTGATACCGCATATCGTCGACATCATCGGTGACCTCTCTGGTGATTCGGCAGCACCCGGCCCGCAACGTTGGTATCTCTGCCGAATCGGCGGTGCGCGCCTCGATGCCTCGATGACGCTGCGGGAGAATGCGGTGCACGACGGCGATCTGGTCCTGCTCACCACCGAGCCGCCGCCGGCGCCACGATGCAGGCCCGGCGATGCGAGCGCGGTCGTGGCCGAGGTGGCGAATCCTTCGCCGTCAAGGGTGTTGCGCGGTGCGGTGACCGTCGGGGGTATCACCGCGGTGACGGTCAGCGCGTCGGCGCTGGCGTGGGCCGGCGGCGTGGCCGGTACCGCGCCTCAGCTATGGACCGCGGCGGTACTTTCGGGAGCCGGCGCCGCCGGTGCGGTGGTGATCGGGCGATCGGGTCACCGGATGTCGCTGGTGCTGAGCCTCACCGCAGTCGCCTATGCGATGGTCACCGGGTTCCTCGCCGAGCCGGATGCGCCGTGGACGCCCGCGTTGCTTCTGGCCGCTTCATCCGGCTTCGCGGTCTCGATCATGTTGCTGCAGATGGCGCCTGGGGACATCGAGTTCCTGACCGCTGCCGCGGCGGTGACCGGCGCGGTCGCTGCGGCGGCGGTGATCGCGCTGGCCGCACACCTGCCCTTGGCGACGGCCGGTGCCATCCTGACCGTGCTGTCGCTGGTCGGCCTGTCCGCGGCGCCGAAGCTGGCGGTGGCGGCAGCCGGCCTCGGTCCGTCGCGGCCGGAAATCGGGCATCGGCGTGCGGCGGCCGGGCACCGCATTCTGACCGGGTTGGTGACGGGCTGGGCCACCTCGACGGTGCTCGGGCTCGCGGCGATCACCGCCGTCGCGCTGGTTGGTTCGGTCCCACCCGCGGTCGCGGCCATGCTCGCCGCTGACCTCGGGTTGCTACTGCTGCTGCGTCAACGCACCCACATCGACGTGCGCCGCCGGGTCGGGCTCGGGGCCGCTGGGCTCTGCGCATCGATCACCGCCTGCATCGTGGCGGTCAGCGCTGCACCCGAGCAGGCGACCTGGTTCTGCGCGGCCGCGGTCGTCGTCGGCGTCACCGCCGTGCGGTTGGCGACGAGCACGGAGACGCCGAACCCCGTTGTGCGCCAGGGTTTGCAGCTCCTGGAGTATGTGGCGCTGGTCGCGGTGGTTCCGCTGGCCGCATGGGTGGCGGGGGTGTACGGCCTGGTGAGAAACCTGAGCCTGGCGTGAGCCCCGGCCGGCGAGCAGGACGGCTACTGGCCGCGACCGTAGTGGCCGGCGCACCTCTGTGCCCAGCACCGACAGCGGCCGCGGTGACACCGCCGCCGCTGGACAGCTCGCGGTTGCCCCCGGCCGGTCCGGCGGCGCCGCCACGACCCACCGAACGGTACGACGACTGCGTGGCAGTACCGGGTCAGAATTCGATCTCTGGCCCGGCTACATCCGAACCCGGCCAGCTGACGGGCGTGGACCTGCCCACGGTGTGGGCGTTGACCCGGGGGGCCGGTCAGACCGTCGCCGTGATCGACACCGGCGTAGCCCGCCATCGGCGTCTACCGCATCTGGTCCCCGGTGGCGACTACGTCTCAACCGAGGACGGTGCGGCCGACTGCGACGGCCACGGCACGATCGTCGCGGGGATCATCGGCGCGGCGCCGGATTCTGCCGATGCTGCCGCTGATTCCGGGACATTCACCGGGATCGCTCCCGATGTCACCATCCTTGCAATACGGCAGTCCAGCAACAGGTTTCGTGCCATCGATGAGCCTTCGGGGTCCGGTTTCGGCGACGTGGAGACGCTCGCGGCGGCGGTGCGCACCGCGGCCGACATGGGGGCGACCGTGATAAACATCTCGTCGGTGGCGTGCCTGCCGGCCGATGCCGATTTCGACGATCGCGCGCTGGGAGCCTCGCTGGAGTACGCCGTGGACGTCAAGAACGTGGTGGTCGTGACCGCAGCAGGCAACGTGGGCGGCCATGGCCAGTGTCCGGCCCATAATCCACCCGATCGCACCGGCTGGAACGAGGTCACCGTGGTGGTGAGCCCGGCGTGGTACGACGACTACGTGCTCACGGTCGCTTCGGTGGGCCCCGACGGAGGCGGGTCGACGTTCAGCCTCGCCGGTCCCTGGGTGGACATCGCGGCGCCTGGCGAGGGCGTGGTGTCCCTCGCGCCGGCCGCCGAGGGCCTGGTGGCCAGCGGGACCGACGACGCAGCCCTTTCGGGAACCAGCTATGCCACAGCGGCGGTGAGCGCGATCGCCGCCCTGGTACGCGCCCGGCACCCGGAAATGACGGCGCGTCAAGCGATGCGGCGCATCGAAGAGACCGCGCACCACCCGGCCGGCGGGTGGGATGCCGCAGTCGGCAGCGGTGTGGTCGACGTTCTCGCCGCGGTGAGCGACCCGGAGGCCACCGGCATTCGCCCACCTTTCGCCCCACCTGTCGATCCGGCCGTCGCCGAGGCGGAGAGCGAGCAACCTCCCGCGCGGGCGGCGTTTCGGGGAGCGGTGGTCTGTATTGCCCTGACGGCCGGCATCGTGGTGGTCTCGGCGGCTGCGCGACGGTTACGGCGGTCCGATGAGACCGTCCCTGACCGCTGAGGCGGCACTGCGGCTGAGCTCGGGTCCGGGCGGTAATACCGAGAGCACCGGCCATGGGGCCGGCTGCGCAGCGCCGGTCAGCCCAAGACTGCCCGCAGCCTCGCTGTCGCGGATTCCGTACCGCACACCGGCGTCAGTCACCAAGAACTGCGGTCCTGCGCTCTGCCCGCCGCCGGTGAGTGCGACCGAGCGCGCGAACACACTGCGTCCTTCCGGGACCGACACCGCATCGACAGCGGGGCCGCCCGCATCGGCCTGGGCCAGCGCGACTGGTCGGTTGATCACCGGCACGGAGTCGGCGAGGAGAACTGCGGTGGCCGAATCACCGCCGGCCGGGTCTGCGCGCCAGTTCGCACACACCACGGGAACGTCGATCACACCGGCGCGCTCAGGGAAGGAAGCGACAGGCAATGTGTCGAGGACCGGAAGTGCCCCGACGGCATCGGGCGCTACGGTGGGGATCTGCTCTCCGACGCGCGAATCGGTGTAGCGGATCAGGTCTGCAGCGACTTCGCCGATGCGTTGCACTCCCGTGGCGAGCACGACGAAATAGTCTGGTGGAGAATCAGGCTCGGCGTTCACGCGAGGGACCCTCAGCACGCTGCCCACCGGATAGCCGCCCAGGATCGGCGGCCCGGGTTCTCCGGCTTCGGCGATGCGCGGTGGAACGATGTCCGGCGCCTCGGGTATTGCGGACAACACCGCACCCGAGATGGTGCGCGGGACAACATTTTCCAGGTGTAGTGCGCGCACCACCGCGGGGTGTCGCAGATCCACCCGCGCGCGCCGACCGCCGTAGAGCAGGTATGTCGCGGCGGCGCTGCCCTCGCTGGGAGTCACCAGCGTGCTGGATCCGGAAGCCACCGCGCCGTCGGCGATCTCGCCCGCGATGACAATCGTTTCACCACGCGCGTCATCGCACACCGTCCAGGAGGATTCCTCGACCGTCAGCGGGACCGGGATGTTTTCCGGCGCACCGGGTATACCCACCCGTGGCCCACGGCGGGCGCGGTCGACGGCCCGCCGGTCGACGGGGCGGGGTTCATCAGGCATCCCGGCGATCAATCGCGCTGAGGCCAGGTTGAACACCGGATGCAGGACACCATCGATCCGGACATACATTGCGCCGCTATCGCGCACCATGAGGATGACGGCATCGCCGACATCGCCAGCGGGTTTCACCAGCGCTAGGATGGTGCAGACAGCCACTGCGACGGCTGCGAGTACCGCTCCCGATACCAGCGAGATCGATTGCGCGCGAAGCGGATCGTCAAGCATGCGTGCATCGCCGCGTACCAGCGCATGTTCGGTTCGGCGCACCAGAAACCGGTATCCGCTGACGTGCAGACGCGTCGTCGGCTCCAACAGCTCACACCCCCTCGGCCAGCGTAGCGGCGCCGCATGAGGGGTCGGTTCACTTGTTGGAGCGGCGCTCGCGGTAGGCCGCGACGTGCTGCCGGTTGCCACAGTTGCCGGTGTCGCAGAATTTTCCGGACCGGTTGCGCGACAGGTCGACCAGGACCGCGTCGCAGTCCGGCGCGGCACAGATCTTGAGCCGGCGCAACTCCCCCGAGCGGATCAGGTCTGCCAGGGCCATCGCCATCTCCGCCCCCATCCGCTGCCACAGCGGGTCATGGATCGAGGCGAGGTGCAGGTGCCACTCGGGCATCTCGGCATGCCTGGTCAGCCAGGGCGAAGCGTGGGTGTCACTGAGCAGCGCATTGACCTGTCCGACCGCACGGTCCTCGTCCTCGGCGACCTCCCACACCCTGCCCAGCCGTTCCCGAAGCTGATGGACTGACTTCAGTTCAGCCGCATCGTGGTCCCGCCGACCGGTCCAGCCGAAGCCGTCCAGATACTCGTCGAGTGCGGCGAGATCCCCGAGTCGCTCCCCGTCGACCCGGTCGCTGTTGATCAACACACAAGCCGCCCGCAGAGTGAGGTCGGTGTCATGATTGAAAAGCATTTGACTCATGACTCCCTTCCGCGATAATGTCATGTCCGAACTCCACTTTACTCATTACATTCCCCCGTCGGCATCTTTCTGGAGGTGGACCCATGGCTGCGAATCTTGCACACACCTCGAGCCAGGGCGCAGATTCCGACCCGTCGCGGGACGTCCGGCATTTTCGTACGGGCCTACTCTTCGCGGTCGGCTCGGCGTTGGCCTTCGGATCCTCGGGACCCTTCGCGAAATCGCTGATGGAGGCCGGGTGGAGCCCGACCGCGGCGGTCACGGCGCGGTTGGCCGGCGGTGCGCTGGCGATGGCCGTCTTCGCCTCGGTCATACGCCCCGGCTGGATCGGCGAAGCGCGAAGCCACGCGCGCACCATCGTGCTCTACGGCCTGGTGCCGATCGCGGGAGCCCAGCTCTTCTATTACAACGCCGTCGCCCATCTGTCGGTCGGCGTCGCATTGCTACTCGAGTACACCGCCCCGATCCTGGTGGTCGGCTGGCTGTGGGCCACGACGCGCACCCGGCCCACCAACCTGACGCTCGGGGGCGTGGCGCTGGCCGTCACGGGAATCATGCTGGTTCTGGGAGTCCTCGAACCCGGCGGGCTGACCGGAGCCCACATCAACATCGTCGGCGTCGGCTGGGGTCTGGCCGCCGCCGTCTGCGCGGCCTGCTACTTCCTGATGTCGGACAAGGTCGGCGTGCAGGGCCCCGACGGACAGCCCGGGCTGCACCCGATCACCCTGGCCGCGACCGGCCTCGTCGTCGGCGCCGCAGCGGTCGGATTGCTCGGCGTCTGCGGGCTGATGCCACTGACATTCACCGCCGCCGACACCGTGGTCGCCGGCGCCACCACCTCGTTCCTGGTGCCAGTCATCGCGCTGGCGCTGATTCCCACGGCGATCGCGTACACCTTGGGAATCGTCGGCATCACCCGGCTACGGCCCCGCTTCGCGTCGCTGGTGGGCCTGTCGGAGGTGATGTTCGCAGTGCTGGCGGCGTGGGTGCTGCTCGGCGAGGCCATCACACCGACGCAGGCCGCCGGTGGCGCGGTCGTGCTGCTCGGCCTCGCGCTGGCCCGCCAGGGTGACCGCAGCGAACCGCTCGGTCCGGTCGAGTTGACCGCAACGCGGGTACACCCGGACTAGACACGCCATCTAGCATGACTCCGGTGAACACCGATCTTGATGTCCGCCGGATTGCCCGAATCCCAACGCTGGCGAAGGCCGTGCTCGCCGCCGTCGCCCTGCTCCTGGCGCCGGCCCTCGCCGGCCCGGCAACCGGGCCCACCGCGCGCGCGCAGGGCTGCCCCGATATCGAGGTTGTGTTCGCCCGCGGCACCGACGAGCCCCCCGGCCTCGGCAGGGTGGGCCAGGCGTTTGTCGACTCGCTGCGCGGCCAGGTCGGGGGACGGTCCGTCGGCGCCTACGCCGTGAACTACCCCGCCAGCTTCGACTTTCTCGCTGCCGCCGGCGGCGCCAACGACGCCAGCGCGCACGTGCAATACATGATGGCCAACTGCCCGGGAACCAGGCTGGTGCTCGGCGGCTACTCCCAGGGCGCCGCGGTGATCGACATCATTGCCGCGGTGCCGTTCCCGGCCGTCGGCTTCAACAACCCGCTGCCACCCAACGCTCCGGATTTCGTCGCCGCGATCGCGGTGTTCGGCAACCCGACGGCGAAAGTCGGCCTGCCGCTGACGGCCAGCCCGGTCTGGGGTTCGCGCGCCATCGACCTGTGCACCCTCTATGACCCGGTGTGCTCCGACGGTGACGACATCCCCGCGCACAGCGGCTACGTGGGAGCTCTGACCGCCCAAGCGGCCGCCTTCGTAGCCGGCCGACTCTGAGGGCCCGTGCGTTACCGTGTCTTGTGACTTCTGACCGCCTGAGCCGCCGGATCCGCGCGGCAGCCTGCATCGCGGCCGCCGTCCCGATGGCGGCCACACTGGCGATGCCTGTCCCGATGGTCGCCGCCCAGCCCTGCCCCGACGTGGAGGTCGTGTTTGCCCGAGGCACGAGCGAAGCCCCCGGCGTCGGCCGGGTAGGCCAGGCATTCGCCAACGCGCTGGCACCCCAGCTCGGAGGACGCACGGTGGCAACCTACGGCGTCAACTATCCGGCCAGCTACGACTTCCTCAATACCGCTGCCGGCGCAACCGACGCCACCAACCGCATCGCCGCGATGGCCCAGCAGTGCCCCGGCACCCGCATCGTGCTCGGTGGCTACTCCCAGGGTGCTGCGGTCGTCGACATGCTGGCGGGTGTGCCGCCGCTGGGAAACAAGGTGGGCAACATCGGATCGGCCCCGCCGCTGCCCGGCAGCCTCAACAGCAACGTCGTGGCAGTCGCGGTCTTCGGAAATCCGGCGACGAAATTCGGCAATCCGGTGTCCTCCGCGGGCTCGTTCGCAGGCAAGGCGATCGATCTCTGCGCCGACGGCGATCCGATTTGCTCGGGCGGCCGAAACCCGTTCGCACACACGAACTACGAATCCTCGCCATTCATCAACCAGGCCGCCGGTTTCGCGGCCGGGCGGATCTGACTTCGACAGCGCATATCGCCCGCTGTCGCTATTATCGGCCGGGTGATTCGTAAATTGACGGTCGCGGTGGTTCTCGCCGCAGCAGCGCTGTTCACTCCGGCCGCGATTCCGGGGGGGTCGACGATGCTCCCGATCGCTTCCGCTGCCTGCCCCCAGGCGGAGCTGATTTTCGCCCGCGGCCGCATCGAGTCGGTGGGCGCCGGCCAGATCGGCAACGCACTGATCAGCGCGCTACGCAACAAGACGGGCAAGAATATCGATCTGTACGCCGTGAATTATCCGGCAGACACCGAGGTCGACCAGGGCGCCAACGACATGAGTCAGCGCGTCCAGTACATGGCTGCCAACTGCCCGGACACCCGTTTGGTGCTGGGCGGCTACTCGCTGGGTGCCGCGGTCACCGATGTCGTCGTGGCGGTGCCGATCGCCGCATTCGGCTTCGAGAATCCCTTGCCGTCGGGCGCCGACCAGCACATCGCGGCGGTCACGCTGTTCGGCAACGGCAGCCAATGGGTCGGCCCGATCGCCAACTTCACCAACCCGGCGTTACGCGACCGGATCATCGAGCTTTGCCACGGTGACGATCCGATCTGCAATCCGACTGACCCGGAGAACTGGCAGGACTACTGGTCCGATCACCTGGCCTCGGCGTACATCAACGCCGGAATGGTGGACCAGGCAGCCGACTTCGTGGCCCAGCGGCTCTAGCCGATCACTGATCGACTTCCTCCGAGGTGCGCACATCCCGGGTGATGAGGTTGCGCGCCACCAGCTCACCGTCGGGCGGATAGTCCACGCCGACCAGGCTGAGTCCGCGCGCCGGCGCCGCGGCGAAGTCACTGGACCTGCTGGTCGCGGTCAGTAGCGCCGCACACCAAGACACGTCCCGGCGGTGTTCACCGACGGCGAGCAACGCCCCCACCAGCGATCGCACCATGTTCCAGCAGAATGCGTCGGCGCTGACATGTACCGCGACCCGGTGCCCGTCGCGGCTGACATCCAGGTGCTGCAACTCCCGGATGGTGGTGGCCCCGTCTCGATGGCGGCAGAACGCCGCGAAATCGTGCAACCCCAGCAGTAAGCGGCCCGCTGCGCCCATCGCTTCGACATCCAGCGGACGCGGCCACGCGGTCACGAATCGTGCGTCATGGGGTTCGACACCGTATGGAGCCGTCGACAGTCGGTACACGTAGTGCCGGCGCAGCGCGGAGAATCGGGCGTCGAACCCGGTTGCGGCGCGGGCGATCCCGAGGACCCGAACGTCCTCGGTCAACAACTTGGCAAGGCGGCGCACCAGCGGGCCGAATTCACTCTCACCCCGACGCGGGGTGCGCGGGTAAGCCCGGGGCAGTGCCTGGATCGGAACGTCAACGTGGGCGACCTGACCGCTGGCATGGACCCCGGAGTCTGTCCGGCCTGCCGCGCGCACCTGCACCGGGACCCGGAACACCCTCGACAGGGCG
>JAGQTR010000168.1:4668-6893 GCA_020438915.1 Mycobacterium sp. | reverse complement strand
ACCAACATCCCGCCGCACAACCTGCGGGAGCTGGCCGAGGCCGTGTACTGGTGCCTGGAGAACTTCGAGGCCGACGAGGAGGCCACCCTCGAGGCGGTCATCGAACGCGTCAAGGGCCCCGACTTCCCCACCTCCGGGCTGATCGTCGGCAACCAGGGCATCCTCGACGCCTACCGGACCGGGCGCGGCTCGATCCGGATGCGCGGCGTCGTCGAGATCGAAGAGGACAGCCGCGGCCGCACCGGCATCGTGATCACCGAGTTGCCGTATCAGGTCAACCACGACAACTTCATCACCTCGATCGCCGAGCAGGTGCGCGACGGCAAGCTGGCCGGTATCTCCAACATCGAGGACCAGTCCAGCGACCGGGTGGGCCTGCGGATCGTCGTGGAGATCAAGCGCGACGCGGTGGCCAAGGTGGTGCTGAACAACCTCTACAAGCACACCCAGCTGCAGACCAGCTTCGGCGCCAACATGCTGTCCATCGTCGACGGGGTGCCGCGCACGCTGCGCCTCGACCAGATGATCCGCTACTACGTCAATCACCAACTCGACGTCATCGTCCGGCGGACCACCTACCGGCTGCGCAAGGCCAACGAACGGGCCCACATCCTGCGCGGTCTGGTCAAGGCGCTCGACGCCCTCGACGAGGTGATCGCCCTGATCCGGGCGTCGGAGACCGTCGACATCGCCCGGGCCGGCCTGATCGAGCTGCTCGACATCGACGAGATCCAGGCCCAGGCCATCCTCGATATGCAGTTGCGTCGGCTGGCTGCCCTCGAACGCCAGAAGATCGTCGATCAGCTGGCCGAGATCGAGCGCGAGATCGCCGACCTCGAGGACATCCTGGCCAAGCCGGAGCGGCAGCGTGGGATCGTGCGCGACGAACTCGCCGAGATCGCCGAGAAGCACGGCGATGACCGGCGGACCCGCATCATCGGCGCCGAGGGCGAGGTCTCCGACGAGGACTTGATCGCCCGCGAGGACGTCGTCGTCACCATCACCGAGACCGGCTACGCCAAGCGCACCAAGACCGACCTGTACCGCAGCCAGAAGCGCGGCGGCAAGGGTGTGCAGGGCGCCGGCCTCAAGCAGGACGACATCGTCAACCACTTCTTCGTCTGTTCGACCCATGACTGGATCCTGTTCTTCACCACCCAGGGCCGGGTGTACCGGGCCAAGGCCTACGACCTGCCCGAGGCGTCGCGCACAGCGCGCGGTCAACACGTGGCCAACCTGTTGGCGTTCCAGCCCGAGGAGCGCATCGCCCAGGTCATCCAGATCAAGAGCTACGAGGACGCGCCGTATCTGGTGCTGGCCACGCGCAAGGGCCTGGTGAAGAAGTCCAGGTTGGTTGATTTCGACTCCAACCGGTCCGGCGGCATCGTCGCGGTCAACTTGCGCGACGGCGACGAGTTGGTGGGCGCGGTGCTGTGCTCGGCCGACGACGACTTGCTGCTGGTATCTGCGAAGGGCCAGTCGATCCGATTCTCGGCGACCGACGAGGCACTACGGCCGATGGGTCGGGCAACCTCGGGGGTACAGGGCATGCGGTTCAACTCCGAGGACGCACTGTTGTCGCTGAACGTGGTGCGCGAGGGCACGTATCTACTGGTCGCGACATCGGGCGGGTATGCCAAGCGGACCGCGATCGAGGAGTATTCGGCTCAGGGCAGAGGTGGCAAAGGCATCCTCACGATCCAGTACGACAAGCGGCGTGGCACTCTAGTCGGTGCGCTGATCGTCGACGACGAAACTGAGCTGTACGCCATCACCTCCGGAGGCGGTGTCATCCGGACCGCGGCACGTCAGGTACGCAAGGCCGGACGGCAAACCAAGGGGGTTCGCTTGATGAACCTCGGTGAGGGCGACACACTGATTGCCATTGCACGCAATGCCGAAGAGGATGCCGACGATGACGCAGCGGACGGGTCAGACGACTCGTAATGCCACACCGACCGCCGCACGCAGCAGGCACTGAGCTAAGGAGCCCCAGGTGAGCTCATCGAACGAACCGGCAAACCCGCGTTCCGATGACGGGCCCGGCCGAGCCGAGGGCTCCGCTGCCGGATCCCCGTCCTCGGGTTCGGCAGGTTCTGGTCCGGAGGGCGGCGCACTGGGAAAGTCAGCGGTACGCAACGGTCCCCCGCCCTCGGCTCCGGCCCGTGGCCCCGAACACGGCGATGTTCCGCCGTGGCAACGCGGCCCGGCGACCCGAGCCAAGG
>JAGQTR010000168.1:0-4610 GCA_020438915.1 Mycobacterium sp. | reverse complement strand
CGCCTCAACCGTTTCATCGCCGGAGCCCCCGCCGCCCCCGAGGCTGACCCGGCACCCCGTGGCGAGCGCACCGACGGGGTGACGCGCGCCGAAGGCAAGTCCCCGTCATACGGCAGCGAGCTGCCGGATTTGTCCGACACACCCCCACGGCCCCAGCAGCAACGCAAGCCGGTGGACCGTCCGGCCACCGATCAGCCGGCGAAAGCGACCCCGCAATCGCCGGCCCCCGGCAGAGCCGTGCAAGTCGCAGTCCGACAGCACAAGGGTCCGGTGCGTGCAAGTATGCAGATCCGTCGCATCGACCCCTGGAGCGCCCTGAAGGTGTCGCTGGTGCTCTCGGTTGCGATGTTTTTCGTGTGGATGATCGCGGTCGCCTTCCTCTACTTGGTGCTCGGCGGAATGGGCGTGTGGAGCAAGCTGAACAGCAATGTCGGTGACCTGCTGACCAGTGCCAGCGGAAGCGCTGGTGGCGAACTGGTATCCAGCGGCACCATCTTCGGCGGGGCGGCGTTGATCGGCCTGGTGAACATCGTGCTGCTGACCGGCGCGGCGACCATCGGGGTATTCATCTACAACCTGACAACCGACCTGGTCGGCGGCGTCGAGGTCACGCTGGCCGACCGCGACTGAGACCGCGGGCTTCGGGTTTGGGGCGCGGCTGGTCCGTGCGGTAATCTCGTCGCTCGGCCCCCGCAGGTGGGGGTCTCCAGTGCGGTGAACGGGGCTATAGCTCAGGCGGTTAGAGCGCTTCGCTGATAACGAAGAGGTCGGAGGTTCGAGTCCTCCTAGCCCCACGGGAGGGTACACATCGATGAAGATGGTGCTGATGTTCGCCGCCGCGGTTGTCGCGGTGGCCGCGCTGACTGTGTGGCGGACCCAGCACGGCGCCGAAGTGTGGCACACAGCCACCGATGCGCCATCCTGAACGGCACCGGGGCCTTAGCTCAGTTGGTAGAGCGCTGCCTTTGCAAGGCAGAAGTCAGGGGTTCGAATCCCCTAGGCTCCACAAGTAAATAGGCAGGTCAGGCCGCAGTCGCACCCGTCGGCCGTTGTCGACCGCCGGCAGTTCATCCGAGAGCCAAACACCCCGCTAAGGCTTGGGCTGGACCTCGACGCTGGGCGGCAATGTCGAGGGCTCCGGTTGCGACGAACGGCGGATGATCGCGAAGGTCGCCGCTCCCCCGGCCAGCAACGCCACGCCGAGGCCGGCCACCAGGAGCGGTCGGCGACGGCCCCGTGACCGGCGGGCCTTCTCGAGCGCCTCGGGGAGGTCGGCCACGGCGTCCTGGGCCGCCGAAATCTCGGCCGCGATGGCGTCCTGTGCCGAGGCGAGGTCGGCCTTCAGCTGACGCGCGGCCTGACCGCGGCGGTAGCGGTTGCCGACCCAAGCAGCCGAGTTACGCACCGAGTTCAGTCCCACCCCCACCGCTCCCCTGGTGAGGTCGACCGGGCCGACAGCCGAGTACTTCAGGCCTCGGCCCAGCCGTTGGCTCGGTGTCATTCGGTCTACGGTCTGGGAGCTCATGGGCCACCTCTTTCGCGCTGTCGGATGTCGCGCTCCCAAGCCTGCCATCTCTGCGACCCCAAGGTGCCCGGTTGGTCATCAGACCCGGCGTGGCACACTGGCTTCCCGTGACGAGTCCCCTTCAGACAGCGACCGCGACCCTGCATACCAACCGCGGTGACATCAAGATCGCCTTGTTCGGAAACCACGCCCCCAAGACGGTGTCCAATTTCGTTGGGCTGGCCCAAGGCACCAAGGACTACAGCACCGAGAACGCCTCGGGTGGATCCTCGGGCCCCTTCTACGACGGAGCGGTATTCCACCGCGTGATTGAGGGGTTCATGCTTCAGGGTGGCGACCCGACCGGCACCGGCCGCGGCGGCCCGGGCTACCAGTTCGCCGACGAATTCCATCCGGAACTGCAGTTCGACAAGCCCTATCTGCTGGCGATGGCCAATGCTGGACCGGGCACCAATGGCTCACAGTTCTTCATCACCGTCGGCAAGACACCGCACCTGAACCGAAAGCACACGATCTTCGGCGAGGTCGTCGACCCGGAGTCGCAGAAGGTCGTCGACGCCATCGCGACCACGGCGACCGATCGCAGCGACCGGCCCACCGAGGCCGTCGTGATCGAGTCGGTCACGATCTCCTGAACTGCGCGCCGAAATCGCACTCCCGCAGGGAAAGTTCGAGAGGACCCCTGCGGGAATGCGATCTCGGCGAAGTCTCATGCGCCGGGTGCGAAACCGGCGTCGGTGAGTGCGTCCAGCACCTGTAACGGGTCTGCGCCGAGGTCCCAGCGACTGAGCACGAGCAGACTTCCGTCGGTGAGGTCGATCTCCAACAAGCGCACCTTGCGTCCGATCCGGCGGAACTCGGTGATCCGGATTAGTTTGATGTCGGCATGCACCAGATGTCGGGTGCGCCACCAACCGCGGAACACCAGCACCCCATCGGCGATTGCCAGCTTTGGACGTGCGCGCCACGACATCATGACGAACACCAGCAGACCGACCGCAGCAACGCCGACCAGCACCCGCCCCGGAGGGTCTGTGACCAGCGTCACAGCGCCTACCGCCAAGATGATCCCAAGTGTCCCGGCTGCGACGATGCCCGACGTCGGCGGACCCCACTGAGTTTGCTGGGGGGTCAATTCACACCTCCTACCGCGATGAATGCGGTTATCCACAAGGGCTATCCCCAATGGGGATGAATCACATTGATGTGATCCGGTTACCAACAGGTTGCGCGCAGGAAAACGGCAGGCAGCCAGAAGGCGTTCTCGCGGCGGGCCGGGATCACCGCCAGCGCATGGTGAGCAATAACCCGGTGATCATGAAGGCAAACGCGATGGCGTAGTTCCACACGTTGAGATCTGCCATCCACTGCAGGAAGCTCGGCACGTCGGGTCCGCTGCCGGCCAACTGGAAAACGATCAACCATGCCAACCCGATCAGCATCAGGCTGACGAACAGCACCACGAACCAGTTTCCCGACTGTCCGGCCTTCACCTTGACCGGAGTCCGGCTCACCGGGTTGATGGTGAAATCGTGCTTCTTGCGGACCTTGGACTTGGGCATGCGTACCTTCGAAGGATCGGCGTCGCCAGTGCGACGATGGTCAACAGAAAGCGTAACGCAGGGTCCGCACCTATCTCGCCAGGAGACCAACGATGAGAGACCGCACCGGTCACCCGCAACGGCTGGGGTGGCGCTTGGGCGTACCCGTCGTCTGTGTTGCGGCCGGATTGTTGCTGGGCGCCACGCATAGCGTTTCCGGTGGCGACGAGATTCGCCGCAGCGACGCGCCCCGCCTGGTCGATCTGGTTCGCGAGGCCCAGCAGTCGGTCGACCAATTGACTGTCCAGCGCGACGCGATGGTCAGCAAGCTCGACAACCACCACGGCGGCTCCCCCGGTGCCCGGGCAGCGCTGGCCGCGATGACCCGGCGCGCCGATGTCACGGCCGGGCAGGCGGGCTTGACCCCGATGAAGGGTCCCGGATTGGTGGTGACTCTCAGCGACGCCAAGCGCGACGCTCAGGGCCGGTTTCCCCGCGACGCCTCCCCTGACGACCTGGTAGTGCATCAGCAGGACATCGAAGCCGTTCTCAACGCCCTGTGGAGTGCGGGCGCCGAGGGTATTCAGATGCAGGATCAGCGCATCATCGCGACGTCGGCGCCGCTCTGTGTGGGAAACACCCTCCTGCTCAACGGTCGCACCTACAGCCCGCCGTATGTCGTCTCCGCGATCGGCGATGCCGCAGCGATGCAGGAGGCGTTGTCGGCGGCTCCGATGGTGACGCTCTACAAGCGGTATGCGGCGCGGTTCGGTCTGGGTTACGCCGAAGAGCCCGGTGAGGTTGAGCTCGTCGGCCACGATCAGCCTGTCCGGATGGAATACGCACGCCCCATCGGCCCGCTGGGCTACTGAGCGAATCGGGCGCGGCTGAGCCCCCTCAGCGTCGCAAACCGCGCCGAAGTCGCCGGCGGTAGCCTGTTGCGATGCAGGTCTTGGTCGTCGACAACTACGACAGCTTCGTGTTCAACCTGGTTCAGTATCTTGGCCAACTCGGCGTGGACGCGACGGTGTGGCGCAACGACGACGAGCGGCTGGCCACCGAGGCCGACCTCGCCGGGGTGGCCGAGCAGTTCGACGGTGTCCTACTGAGTCCCGGCCCGGGTACTCCCGAGCGTGCCGGGGCGTGTATCCCGATGGTCGAGGCGTGCGCGGCTACCCGGACGCCGTTGCTGGGTGTGTGCCTGGGGCACCAGGCCATCGGAGTCGCGTTCGGCGGCACCGTGGACCGGGCGCCCGAGCTGCTGCACGGCAAGACGAGCGTCGTCCACCATTCGAACAGCGGTGTGCTGAAGGGCCTTCCAAATCCGTTCGTCGCTACGCGGTATCACTCGCTGACGATCTTGCCCGAGACGGTCCCGGCTGAACTTGAGGTGATTGCGCGGAGCGCAGGCGGACCGAGCGACGGGGAAGCCGATGGCGGCGTCATCATGGGCGTGCGCCATGTCGACCTGCCGATCCACGGCGTTCAGTTCCATCCCGAATCGATCCTGACCGAAGGCGGTCACCGGATGCTGGCCAACTGGC
>JAGQTR010000167.1 GCA_020438915.1 Mycobacterium sp. | reverse complement strand
CGGCTGGCCCAGGACCAGGTCGCCGACTACGCCAAGCGTAAAGGCTGGACCCTGCAGGAGGCCGAGCGCTGGCTCGGCCCCAACCTCGGCTACAACCCCGAGGACTGAACTTCAGGGTTCGCAGATGACGCCTGCGTCATGCCAGAATGACCGGATGCGTGCGGTGCTATGGGATATGGACGGCACCCTCGTCGACTCCGAGAAGCTTTGGGACGTATCGCTTTCGGCGTTCTACGAGTCCCATGGTGGGGCTATGGGCCGGGAGACCCGGGCGGCGCTGGTAGGTGCTTCGGCCGAAGAGACCATGGTGACTGCGTACGCGGAGCTGGGCCTCGAACACGATCCCGAGGCCATGGCGGAGTCGATCCGGCGGCTACACGACCACACCGCCGAACTGTTCGATGATGGATTGCCGTGGTGCGATGGTGCCCGTGATCTGTTGGAAGCCCTTGCCGCCGAGCGCACACCGATGGCTCTGGTCACGAATACGCAGCGCGCGCTCACCGAACGTGCTCTCAATCGCATTGGCCGACACTATTTTACGTTCTCGGTGTGTGGTGACGAGGTTGCCAATGGCAAGCCGGCCCCCGATGTCTACCTGCGCGCGGTGAACCTTCTTGGCTTACGGCCCTCAGAATGCCTGGCGGTCGAGGACTCGGTGACCGGCGCCGCAGCCGCCGAGGGTGCCGGGTGCGCGGTGCTGGTGGTCCCCAACGACGTCCCGGTACCAGGTGGGCCGCGGCGACATCATGTCGGCTCGTTGGCCGGGCTGCAGGCCCAGGATCTGCGCAGAATTCACTTCGAGATCAACCGGTAGCTGCGCCGAAGTCGCGCAGTTCGGCGAACGCTCCCCACCCGATGCTGTGGATGATTGAATGTGACGTATATCATGCGCACAGCGGCGGAAAGGTCGTCAGATGGCCGGTCAAGGTGGTCCCGTCGGCGACGGGCCGGAAATTTTCGACGAAGACCAGGAATTCTCTTCTGGTAAGACCGCAGTCCGGATCGCCTCGGTGGCCGCACTGGGCGGTCTGCTCTTCGGTTACGACAGCGCGGTGATCAATGGTGCGGTGTCCTCGATCCAGGAGGACTTCGGCATCGGTAACGCCGAACTCGGTTTCGCAGTCGCCTCGGCACTGTTGGGTGCGGCGGCCGGGGCCATGACCGCCGGCCGGATCGCCGACCGCATCGGACGTATCGCGGTCATGAAGATTGCCGCCGCGCTCTTCCTCATCAGCGCGTTCGGTACCGGTTTTGCTCACGAGGTATGGACGGTGGTGCTCTTCCGCATTGTCGGTGGCATCGGCGTGGGCGTGGCCTCGGTGATCGCGCCCGCCTACATCGCCGAGACCTCGCCCCCGGGTATACGCGGCCGGCTCGGATCACTTCAGCAGTTGGCAATCGTCTCCGGAATCTTCTTGTCCTTCGCGGTCAATTGGCTGCTGCAGTGGATGGCCGGCGGACCCAACGAACCCCTGTGGCTGGGGATTGACGCCTGGCGCTGGATGTTCCTGGCTATGGCGCTCCCTGCGGTGCTGTACGGGACACTGGCATTCACGATCCCGGAGTCGCCACGGTATCTCGTTGCCAGCCACAAGATCCCGGAAGCGCGCCGGGTCCTGACCATGCTGCTCGGACGAAAGAACCTGGAGATCACGATCACCCGGATCCAGGAGACCCTGGAGCGCGAGGACAAGCCGTCATGGAAGGACCTCAAGAAGCCGAGCGGCGGCATCTTCGGAATCGTCTGGGTCGGTCTGGGGCTGTCCATCTTCCAGCAGTTCGTCGGTATCAACGTCATCTTCTACTACTCGAACGTGTTATGGCAGGCGGTGGGATTCAGCGCCGACGAGTCGGCGGTGTACACCGTCATCACCTCGGTGATCAACGTGCTGACCACGCTCATCGCGATCGCGCTGATCGACAAGATCGGTCGCAAGCCGCTGCTGCTCATCGGCTCCTCCGGCATGGCGGTCACGTTGATCACGATGGCGGTCATCTTCGCCAATGCCGCCACCGATCCCGACGGCAACCCGAGCCTGCCCGGCGCCTCCGGCGTCGTCGCGCTGGTGGCGGCCAACCTATTTGTCGTCGCCTTCGGCATGTCGTGGGGCCCGGTCGTGTGGGTGCTGCTCGGCGAGATGTTCCCCAACAGGATTCGTGCCGCCGCGCTCGGACTTGCCGCGGCCGGACAATGGGCTGCCAACTGGTTGATCACGGTCACCTTCCCGGGCTTGCGTGAGCATTTGGGCCTGGCCTACGGCTTCTACGGGATGTGCGCGATCCTGTCGGGCCTGTTCGTCTGGCGGTGGGTGATGGAAACCAAGGGCGTGGCGCTGGAGGACATGCATGGCGAGATCCTCCGCGAGGACAAGACCGCGGCCGGCTGAGCCTGTCCCCGGGTGGTCGCACGGGCGTGGGACAATTCGTGCCCGTGAAGACCTTCGATGCGCTGTTCGCCGAGTTGAGCGAGCGTGCCCGCACCCGCCCGGCAGACAGCGGTACTGTCGCGGCGCTGGACGCCGGTGTGCACAACATCGGCAAGAAGATCCTCGAGGAGGCCGGCGAGGTGTGGCTGGCCGCTGAGCACGAGAGCGACGATGCCCTCGCCGACGAGATCAGCCAGCTGTTGTACTGGATCCAGGTGCTGATGCTCTCGCGCGGTCTGGCACTCGATGACGTATACCGGAAGTTGTGAGTCATGCTCAGAGTTGCCGTACCCAACAAGGGCACGCTCAGTGAGCCGGCCGCCGAGATCCTGTCCGAGGCCGGGTACCGTCGGCGCAACGATGCCAAGGATCTCACCGTCGTCGACCCCGCCAACCAGGTCGAGTTCTTCTTTTTGCGCCCCAAGGACATTGCGATCTACGTCGGGTCGGGACAGCTCGATCTCGGTATCACCGGACGGGACCTGGCCCAGGAATCCGTCGCCCCGGTACGTGAGCGGCTGGCGCTCGGGTTCGGGTCGTCGACGTTCCGTTACGCGGCCCCGGCCGGGCGTTCGTGGAGCGTAGCGGACCTGGCGGGCAAGCGGATCGCCACGGCGTTTCCCAATCTGGTGCGAAAAGACCTGGCCGCTCACGGGATCGACGCGACGGTGATCCGGCTCGACGGGGCGGTGGAAATCTCGGTGCAGCTCGGTGTCGCCGACGCCATCGCCGACGTCGTGGGTTCCGGTCGCACCCTGGGGCTGCACAATTTGGCTGCATTCGGTGAGTCGCTGTGTGATTCCGAGGCTGTGCTGATTGAACGCGACGGCGCCAGCGGGCAGAACCGCCACCACGCCAATGGCGAAAAGGCCGCTGCCCGAGACCAACTGGTGGCCCGCGTGCAGGGTGTGGTGTTCGGTCAGCAGTACCTGATGCTGGATTACGACTGTCCGCGCGCGGTGCTTGAAGAGGCCACCGCGGTCACCCCGGGGCTGGAGTCCCCGACCATCGCGCCGTTGGCAGATCCGGACTGGGTCGCGGTGCGCGCGTTGGTGCCGCGCCGCGATGTCAACACCATCATGGATCAGATCGCGGCAATCGGTGCCAAGGCGATCCTGGCCTCCGACATCAGGTTCTGCCGCTACTGATCAGGTCTCGCGATGCGCTCACCCGTGTTAGCGTCCGGATCACCAGCCACCGCAAGGAGGTCTGAATGACTCAGGTTCTGGTGCTGCTTCTGGCGCTGCTGATTGGTGCGGTCGCTGGCCTGCGCGCTATGACCGCGCCGGCCGTGGTGGCCTGGGGTGCGATGCTGGGCTGGATCGATGTCGGCGACAAGTGGTCGGAATGGATGGCGCATCCCATCACGGTGGTCGTCCTGACGCTTCTGCTTCTCGGCGAATTGGTCACCGATCAGCTACCGAAGACACCGAGTCGCAGAATCCCGCCGCAGTTCGTGGCCCGCCTGGTCACCGGGGCGTTCGCGGGCGCGGTGATCGGCAGTGCCGTTTTCCACACCTTCAGCGCCATGGGTGCCGGCATGGTCGGTGCGGTTGTCGGCACGCTCGGCGGAGCGGCATTGCGAAGCCGGTTGGCCGCGGTCAACAACGGCAACGACCGTCCGGGGGCGTTTGGCGAGGACATCCTCGCTGTCGGCGGGGGGTTCCTGGTCGTGTTCCTCGCAAGCCTGGTGTAGAGGAGCGAGATGTCACAGCGGTTCGATTCGATCATCATCGGTGCCGGCCAGGCCGGCCCACCTCTGGCCGGAAGGCTGACCGAGGCCGGGCAGACGGTCGCGGTGATCGAACGCAAGCTCGTCGGTGGCACCTGCGTCAACTACGGCTGCATCCCGACCAAGACTTTGGTGGCCAGTGCCCACGCGGCGCACCTAGCGCGGCGGGGCGCCGAATTCGGTGTGGGCACCGGCGAAATCACGATCGATATGGCGAAGGTCAAGGCCCGCAAGGACCGGATCAGCGGCGGCGACCGTGAAGGCCTGGAGTCCTGGCTCGACGGTATGAAGGGCTGCACCCTGATTCGCGGTCACGCGCGCTTCGAGGGGCCCCGCACCATTCGGGTCGATGACCAACTGTTGCAGGCCGACCGGATCTTCCTGAACGTCGGCGGCCGCGCGGTCGCGCCTGACCTGCCCGGCCTGGCTGACCTCGACTATCTGACCAACGTCGGTATTCTCGAACTCGACACGGTGCCTGAACATCTCGTGATTATCGGCGGCAGCTACATCGCGCTGGAGTTCGCCCAGATGTACCGCCGGTTCGGCGCCCGCGTGACCGTCGTCGAGCGGGGGCCGCGCCTGACCGCCCGGGAGGACGAGGACGTTTCCGCTGCCATCAAGGACATCCTTGAGGCCGAGGGGATCGACGTGGTTCTCGACGCCGACGCGATCAGCTTCACCAAGCAGGACCACGGATTCACCGTCACACCGCGCGACGGAGCGCCACCGATCGCTGGTAGTCACCTGCTTGTCGCGGTAGGTCGACAACCCAACACCGATGATCTCGGACTCGAGGTGGCGGGCGTCGAGACCGACGACCGGGGCTACGTCGTGGTCGACGATCAACTGCGCACCACCGTCGAGAACATCTGGGCCATGGGTGACTGCAACGGACGCGGCGCGTTCACCCATACGTCCTACAACGACTTCGAGATCGTGGCGGCCAATCTGCTCGACGACGATCCCCGCAGGGTCAGTGATCGCGTCACCGCCTATGCGCTGTATATCGATCCGCCGTTGGGGCGGGCCGGCATGACCGCCGCGCAAGTGCGTCGATCCGGCAGGAAGGCGCTGGTGGGGATACGTCCGATGACCCGGGTTGGGCGGGCGGTCGAGAAGGGTGAGACCCACGGCTTCATGAAGGTGGTCGTCGACGCCGAGACCGAGCAGATCCTGGGGGCGTCGATTCTCGGGGTCGGAGGTGACGAGGTGGTGCACGCGATCCTCGACGTCATGACCGCCAAGCTGCCCTACACCGCGATCTCGCGAACCATGCACATCCATCCGACTGTCAGCGAGTTGGTGCCCACGCTGCTGCAGGACCTCAAGCCGCTGCAATAGCGCACCGGCCCTCCGCGCCTTGACTGTGGGCCTGATCACAGTAATATGACCACTGGTCATATAGCGCTTGGAGGCTTGATGCCGACGGTGACGTGGTCTCGTCTCGGTGGGGATCGCCGCGCTGCGGTGGTGGCCGCCGCGGAGGCAGAGTTCGCCGCGCACGGGTTCTCCGGCGGCAGCCTCAATGCCATCGCGCGCCACGCAGGCGTGGCCAAAGGCAGCTTGTTCCAGTATTTCGCGGACAAGCGGGACCTCTACGCCTACATCACCGAGGTGGGCAGCCAGCGGGTGCGGTCCTACACCGAGGAGCAAATCCGCGCCCTCGATGCCAGCAGACCGTTTTTCGAATTCCTCACCGATCTTCTCGATGTGTGGGTCGCCTACTTCGCTGAGCATCCGCGCGAACGGGCACTGCACGCCGCGGCCAGTTTTGAGGTGGATACCGATGCACGTGTCAGTGTGCGGGCGGTCATACACCGGCACTACCTGGAGGTATTGCGGCCGCTGGTGCACGATGCGCAGCGTCGCGGCGATCTGCGCCCGGATGCCGACATCGACACGTTGTTGTCGCTGCTGCTAATGCTCATGCCGCACCTGGCGCTGGCGCCGTATGTACGGGGGATGGACCCGGTCCTCGGGCTCGACGAGCTCTCATCCGAGCAACCGACTCTGGTCGTGCGACGGTACGTCGCCGTGCTTGCCGCGGCGTTCTCGCCCGTCGTTTCCCGGTCGGTCCCACGCGCGAAACTGATCACAACCACCGGAGGAGAACAATCACATGGCTAGAACACATACGGAGTCGCTCGCTGCGGGTGGGCTCAACTGGAACAGTCTGCCGCTGAAGCTCTTTGTCGGCGGCAACGCGAAGTTCTGGAACCCAGCCGATATCGACTTCTCCAAAGACCGGGCCGACTGGGAGTCGCTGACCGATCTCGAGCGTGAATGGGCCACTCGGTTGTGTGCACAGTTCATCGCCGGCGAAGAGGCGGTCACCCAGGATATCCAGCCATTCATGTCGGCGATGCGCGCCGAGGGGCGTTTCGGTGACGAGATGTATCTGACGCAGTTCGCTTTCGAGGAGGCCAAGCACACCCAGGCTTTTCGGATGTGGCTCGACGCCGTCGGTATGACCGAGGATCTGCAGGGTTTTCTCGATGACCTGCCGGCGTACCGGCAGATGTTCTACCAGGAGCTGCCGGCATCGCTCGACGCGTTGTGCGCCGACCCGTCGCCGGCGGCCCAGGTGCGGGCTTCAGCGACCTACAATCACATCATCGAAGGCATGATGGCGTTGACGGGTTACTATGCATGGCAACGTATTTGCGTTGATCGCAACATTCTGCCGGGGATGCAGGAGCTGGTGCGCCGAATCGGCGATGACGAACGGCGCCACATGGCGTGGGGCACGTTCACCTGCCGACGCCACGTCGCCGCGGACGACGCCAACTGGGCGGTGTTCGAGACGCGGATGAACGAGCTGATCCCGTTGGCGTTGCGCAACACCGAAGATGGGTTCGCCCTCTATGACGAAGTCCCGTTCGGCCTGATGAAGGACGATCTTCAGCAGTACGCCGCGGACAAGGGAATGCGCCGCTTCGGAACCATCAGCAGCGCGCGTGGGCGTGCGCTGGCCGAGATCGATGTCGATTACTCGCCGCTGCAACTGGAGGACACCTTCGCCGACGAGGACCGGCAATATCTGGTTGCTTCAGCGTGAAACCCGAGATTTTCACGCCCTGCGCTGCACCAGCAGTGTTTGGGCGCACGTGCCGATGAATCCTTGACGATCGAAGATCTCCGCGGTGGTCACGCCGATGCCGTCCGGGCCGATCGAACCCCGGGCGCGTAGACCGAAATCTGACCCCGTCGGCAGGCGGTGCAGATGCACGACGGTGTCGGTGTTCATGAAGACGAATTGTTGCGGGTCCAGCGTGGCGCCGATGCCATTAGCCGAATCGACGACCATCGCCAGTCGTTGCAGCGGTGTGGTGGGCTCCGAATCCACCAGCGGCACCAGTGGACTCAGCCACACCTCGGCCGCGGCACCCTCGGGGTGGGCCTGCCTGCGCCAGCTGACCGTTTCGAGGTATCCCGGTGCGCCTTCCCAGGCGTGTGTCACCTCGGCCGCGCGACCCTCCGTGAGCGGCGGGTAGCGGTCGGTGGCGGCATCGGCGGTGTCGCTGGGGGCGAGCAGCCAGGCGGTGAGGCGGGCGACCACCCGCCAGTTGCCCTCTCCGCGGTCAGCGAGCATCTCGGCGGTCATCAGTGAGATTCGAGTGCCCGGGCGGTCCACCCGAGCCCTAACCCGCACGGTGGTGACGGGGATGGCGCCGAGAATGTCCAGCGTGAGCCGCCCGACCCGCAGCTCCTTACCGGCCGTGCGGCTATTGAGGTCCTCGATCGCCTTGGTCAACAGCGCCAACGGGGGCGAACCGTGCTGGATCTCGGGATCCCAGTTGCTGCGCGTGCCGTCGGTCGACACAAAGACCGGCTCCCCGTCACCTGCGACGGGCTGACGTCGGTACATGCAATCGATCACGCAGCCGGCTCCGCTGCCTGGGGCTTCGCACCTGGGTCACCGTCGTCGAAATTCTCGGGCCACCCCGGGTACGGCGGGGGAGTGCCACCGAAGGCTGGGCAGTGCGCTTGGTGGGCGCACCAGTCACACAGCCGCGAGGGACTTGGCCGGAAATCCCCTGTGGCACCCGCCGATTGGATGGCCTGCCAGATGGCCATCAACGTCTTCTCGAATCGCAACAGCTCGTCAAGGTCGGGTGTGTAGTCCAGCACCTGGGTGTCAGCCAGGTACAGCAGCCGGAGCCGGGTAGGCATCACCCCTCGCGAGCGCAGCAGGGCAACCGCATAGAACTTCATCTGGAACATGGCTTTGAACTCAGCGAGTGCCCGCGCTTGCGGGGGCGCCTTGCCCGTCTTGTAGTCGACCACCCGTAACTCACCGGTCGGCGCGACGTCGATGCGGTCGACGAACCCGCGCAGCAAGGTGCCGTCCTGAAGTTCGACTTCGACGCGCTGCTCGCAGCTGTGCGGGTCGAAGCGGGTGGGATCCTCCAATCGGTAGTAACCCGAAAGCAGTTTGCGCGCCTGCTCGAGAAGCTCGGAATGCAGAGTCGGATCGATGTCCGATGCGACCGAGGGTTGTTCTGCGACCACCTGGTCCCATGCGGGCGCGACCAGCGCCGCCGCGGTCTCAGGCCCGCGTTCGGCGGCCGGCAGCGAGTACAGCTGTTCGAGTGCGGCATGTACCACCGACCCGCGCACCTGCGCGATGGACGATGGCTCCGGCAGCCGGTCGATGGCCCGGAAGCGGTACAGCAGCGGACATTGCTTGAAGTCGCTGGCCCGCGACGGAGACAGGGCTGGGC
>JAGQTR010000166.1 GCA_020438915.1 Mycobacterium sp. | reverse complement strand
TGCCGGACGGGGGCAGCGGCGCCAGCACCCGGATGCCCTGAGATCCGTGCAGCAGCCGGCTGAAATCGAACGATCCGATCTTGCTGACCGCCGCGAAAGGCGAGCAGGCGATGACCGCGTAGGTGGGCAACACCTGCTGGTCGACGCCGTGACTGTTCTCGGTGGTGAAGGCGAGATCGTCGGTACCCGCACCGACACCCAGCGCGTACAGCAGCGTGTCGCGGTCGGTCCACTCGAAGATCTGAGGTGATGTGGTGGCGCCAATGGCGTTCGGATCGATCGACATGAGAACTGACAGTATCCGGTGTTGACCTTTGTCTGGTGAGGCGTGACCATGGGTCGCATGCGCTATGTCGTTACCGGCGGTACCGGGTTTATTGGCAAACGCCTGGTGGACCGGATCTTGACACTGCCGGAGACCGCAGCGGTGCACGTACTGGTACGTCGCGAATCGCTGGGCAGGTTCGAGCGGCTCGCGCAACGCTGGGATGACCGCGTGCAGCCGCTCGTCGGCGACTTGACAGCGCCCGAGCTGGGCCTCGCCGATGCCGCCCGCAACACCGCCGGCCCCGACCTCCAGGTCGATCATGTGGTGCACTGCGCCGCGATCTACGACATCGCCGCCCCGGAAGAGCGGCAGCGGGCCGCCAATGTCGAGGGCACCCGCGCCGTGATCGCGTTGGCCACCCGGCTGAACGCCACGTTGCACCACCTGTCCTCGATCGCGGTCGCCGGAACGTACCCCGGCGTGTTCACCGAGGACGACTTCGACGTCGGGCAGGAACTTCCGACGCCCTATCACCAGACCAAGTTCGAGGCCGAGCAGCTGGTGCGGTCCGCGACCGGCCTGCGGTACCGGATCTACCGGCCCGCGGTCGTCGTCGGCGATTCCCGGACCGGGGAGATGGACAAGGTCGACGGCCCCTACTACTTCTTCGGGATTCTGTCCGCGCTCGCAGCGCTTCCCAAGTTCACCCCGATGGTGCTGCCGGACACCGGACGCACCAATATCGTGCCGGTGGACTTTGTGGTCGAAGCCACCGTCGCGCTCATGCACGACGACGGCCGCGACGGCCAGACCTTCCACCTGACCGCCCCGAAGACGATCGGGCTGCGCGGCATCTATCGCGCAATCGCCCCGGTGGCCGGGTTACCGCCCCTGGTCGGATCACTGCCGCGGGCCGCGGCGGCACCACTTCTCCAAGCAACCGGTCGGACGAAAGTCCTGCGCAACATGGCGGCCACCCAACTCGGGATCCCGGGCGAGATTCTCGATGTCGTTGACCTCGCCCCGACGTTCAGCAGTGAACGCACCCAGGAGGCCCTGCAGGGCAGCGGAATCACGGTTCCGGAATTCGCGTCCTATGCCCCGCGATTGTGGCGCTACTGGGCAGATCATCTCGACCCCCACCGAGCCCGACGGGATGACCCCGAGGGGCCGCTGGTGGGCAAACACATCATCATCACCGGGGCCTCCAGCGGCATCGGGCGGGCGTCGGCGATCGCGGTGGCCGCGCGCGGCGCAACGGTTTTCGCGCTGGCCCGCAACGCCGAGGCGCTCGACGAGCTGATCTGCGAGATTCGCGCGGCCGGCGGGGACGCGCACGCGTTCACCTGCGACGTCACCGACGCCGCCGCCGTGGAGCACACCATCAAGGACATCCTCGGCCGCTTCGGCCACGTCGACTATCTGGTCAACAACGCCGGACGGTCGATCCGGCGGTCGGTGATCGCCTCCACCGACCGCCTGCACGACTACGAACGCCTGATGGCGGTCAACTACTTCGGCCCTGTCCGCATGGTGCTCGCGCTGCTCCCGCACTGGCGGGAACGGCAGTTCGGGCATGTCGTCAACGTCTCCAGCGCCGGGGTGCAGGCCGCCAGCCCGAAGTACAGCGCCTACGTCCCCAGCAAGGCCGCATTGGATGCATTCGCCGAAGTCGTTGGCGCCGAGACACTTTCCGATCACATCACCTTCACCAATATCCACATGCCGCTGGTCGAGACGCCGATGATCGCGCCGTCGCGTCGGCTCAACCCGATGACACCGATCTCGGCCGAACACGCAGCCGCCATGGTGGTCCGCGGCCTGGTGGACAAACCCGCCCGCATCGATACACCGGTCGGGACGCTGTCGGACCTGGGGATGTACTTCACCCCGAAGCTCTCCCGACGGGTGCTGCACCAGCTGTATCTGGGCTACCCCGATTCGGCCGCGGCACGCGGAGTCGCCGGCGAGCCCCCGTCACCGACGCGCCGACCCAAGCCTCCGGTGAGACCGCTGCCCGCGCTTCGGGTTCCCCGCACGGTCAAGCGCGCCGTACGGTTGGTTCCCGGCGTGCACTGGTGATCGGGGTGCGTCAACCGATCTTCATCGACGTCGATACCGGCGTCGACGACGCGATGGCTTTGGTGTACCTGTTGGGCAGTGCCGAGGCCGACCTCGTCGGCATCGCCTCAACAGCGGGAAATGTTCCCGTACAACAGGTTTGTCAGAACAACCTGGCTCTGCTGGAGCTGTGCGGGACCACCGGTGTGCCGGTGTCGATGGGTTCGGAGAGCCCGCTGAGCGCGGCACTGCGGACCGCGGAGGACACCCACGGGCCCACGGGGCTGGGCTACGCCCGACTGCCGGCACCGACCACCGACCTCACCGGTTACGACGCCGCGCAGGCGTGGGTGCGAGCCGCCCATGCCCACCCCGGTGAGCTGATCGGGGTGGCGACCGGACCGTTGACCAACCTGGCGCTGGCGCTGCGCGCCGACCCGACTCTGCCGCGGCTACTCAAACGGCTGGTGATCATGGGCGGCGCCTTCGACTATCGGGGCAACACGACACCGGTGGCCGAATGGAACGTCAGCGTCGATCCGGAATCGGCGGCAGAAGTGTTCGCGGTATGGGGCGAGGCAAGTAGCGACCTTCCGATCGTGCTGGGGCTCAACCTCACCGAGAACATCGCGATGACTCCGGACCTGTTGAACCGGTTGGCACAGGCCAGCGGATGCTCCTCGAAACCGATGACCGCGCACGACGAGCGCGGTACAGCCTCGACGGCGGCGAATCCGCTTATCCGGGTTCTCGAGGACGCAATGAGGTTCTACTTCGAATTCCACCATGATCAGGGTGAGGGCTACCTGGCCCACCTGCACGATCCGTTGGCCGCCGCGGTCGCGCTGGACACCGCGCTGGTGCAATACCGGGCGGCCCCGGTCGATGTCGAGTTGACCGGCACGCTGACGCGCGGCATGACCATCGCCGACTGGAGTCGGCGATGGGAGCGAGAACCCAATGCCCTCATCGGTGTGGCGGTGGACACCGCGGCGTTCTTCGACCGGTTCATCTCCCGGGTGAGTGCATTCGCCAGGCAACTCGATCAGTCATAAATACCTTCGAGGTACCACCGCCGCTGCCGATAGCACAGCAGCAGAGCCTGTACCGGATTCTGGTCCCGGTCACCGTCAAGCAGCACCTGAGCGCGGGCCGTGCGACCGCTCCTTGCGTCCTCCCACCAGCGCTCGTCGACCGACCAGGGGCCGGCCCACCAGGACAACCGACCGGTGCGGCCGGGGGCTTTCAACCGAAACGGTTCTGCAGAAAACAACCCTCGGGCGGTGACCCGCACCGGGTTGCCCTCGGCGTCGAACAGTTCGACCGGATCGTCGAGCAGTACGGCCGGCGACGGCTGCGGGAGCTGCCCCGGCCACGGTTGTTCTGGATTTTCCTGTGGCACAAGCTCATCCCCCAGCTGGGTGAGAGTGATACGTTCAGCAGGGCCCCGCCCTCCACTGAGCACTGGAACTTTTACCGCCCCGGGCCCCAGAAGTCCCTGCACCCGCACCAGCGCCCGCCTCGCGCGCAGCCTGTCCTCCTCGCCTACGCCACCCCACAACGGCAGTTGTAAGGCCTCGGCCGACACCACCTCCACCGGGCGCAGCCGCAGCACGAGGATCGGCGCACCGGGCCGCCGTGCCTCATCGCGCCGGTTCAACCAACCATCCAGTTGCCAGCGCACCCGGTCGGCGGTGGC
>JAGQTR010000165.1 GCA_020438915.1 Mycobacterium sp. | reverse complement strand
CGTCGAAGTCGATGTCGATGTCGGGTGCCGACGGCCGCTCCGGGTTGAGAAAGCGCTCAAACAGCAGACCGTGCGGAATCGGATCGATGTTGGTGATGCCCAGCGCGTAGGCCACCAGTGAGCCGGCCGCCGAACCGCGGCCCGGCCCCACCCGAATGTCGACCGAGCGAGCGTAGTTGATCAGGTCGGCCACGATCAGGAAGTAGGAGGGGAACCCCTTGTCGCAGATGACCTTGATCTCGTAGTCGGCGCGGTCGGTGTAGTTCTGGCCGACGCCCGACGGGAACCGCCGCCGCAGCCCCTCGGTGACCTCGTGGTGTAACCAGGTCTCCTGGGTGTAGCCATCGGGCACCGGGAAGATCGGCATCCGGTCGTGCGGCTTCCACAGCTCGGCGTAGGACTGCACCCGTTCGGCGATCACCAGGGTCGAATCGCAGGCACCGGGCACCTGGTCGTCCCACAGCGCGCGCATTTCGGCGGCGGTCTTGAGGAAATAGCCGTCGCCGTCGAACTTGAACCTGGCGGGATCGGAAAGGGTCTTTCCGGTCTGCACGCACAGCAGCGCCTCGTGGTTGTGCGCGTGGTCGCGGGTGACGTAGTGACAGTCGTTGGTGGCCAGCGGCGGAATCGACAGCTTCCTGCCCACGTCGAGGAGCCCATCGCGGACCCGTCGCTCGATATCGAGGCCATGATCCATCAACTCCAGGAAGAAGTTCTCCGGACCGAAGATCTCCCGCCACTTGGCGGCCGCCTCGAGAGCCTCGCGCTCGTGACCGAGGCGCAGTCGGGTCTGGACCTCGCCGGACGGGCAGCCGGTGGTGGCGATGATGCCCTCGGCGTGCTCGGCGATCAACTCGGCGTCCATGCGCGACCACTTGCCGAGTTGACCCTCGAACGACGCCAGTGAGGACAGCTTGAACAGGTTGCGCAACCCGGTCGCATTTTCAGCGACCATCGTCATGTGGGTGTAGGCCCCGCTGCCGGAGACGTCATCACCCTTCTGGCTCGGGTCACCCCAGAGGACCCGTTTGGTCTCGAAACGGGAGGCCGGAGCTATGTAGGCCTCGACACCGATGATCGGCTTGATGCCCACCTCGGTCGCCTTGTTGTAGAACTCGCTGGCGCCGAACATGTTTCCGTGATCGGTCATACCCACCGCGGGCATGTCCAGCCGCTGCGCCTCGGCCAGCATCGGGCTGATCTTGGCGGCACCGTCGAGCATCGAGTACTCGGTGTGGTTATGCAGGTGAACAAAAGACCCTGAGGACCCTGAAGAGACGCCGGAAGAATCACTCATAGGGACGCCAGTCTATGACCGGCCACCGACAGCGCACGGCGTGTCGCGTTGCGTGTCTCGACCGGTTCATCGGTCGAGCCGTACGCCGCGCGCGCGGCGTACCGCATCGACGCTGAACAACGCGAGCGCTACCCAGATCAGCCCGAATCCCAACCAGCGCGTCGGCGGCATCGACTCATGACCGACCAGCACCCCCCACATCAACTGCATCGCCGGCGTCAAATAGAACAGCAGCCCCAACGACACCATTTCCAGCCGCTGCGCCGCAGCGGCGAACAACAACAACGGCATCGCCGTGAGTACGCCCGCCAGGATCATCAGGATGATGTGCCCGCCGCCGTGACCGGCGAGCGTCCCATGACCGGTGGCTCCCAGGGCGACGACATAGGCCAGCGCGAAGGGTGCGGCCAGACCCGCTTCGACACCAACGCTGACCCGCGGATCGGTCGGCACCAGCTTCTTCACCGCGCCGTACACCCCGAACGACAGCGCGAGACCGATACTGATCACCGGCTGTGAGCCCACGCTTACCGCCAGGATGGCCACCGCCGCGACCGCGACCGCCAACGCGGCGAACTGCCAGCGGTTCAGTTTCTCCCCGAAGATCAGCAGACCGAGCGCGACCGACACCAACGGGTTGATGAAATACCCGAGCGCGGCGTCGACGACGTGGCCGTTGTTCACCGCGTAGACGTAGATGACCCAGTTGACGGAGATGAGCGCTGCGGCCGCGGTCAGCAGCAGCCAGACGCGTCCGGTGATCGACTTCAGGTCACCGAACCGACCAACCGCGGCGACCACCAGCAGCATCAGCACGAAGCTCCAGATGATCCGGTGCGCCAGCACTTCAACCGCGCCCGCGGGCTTCAGCAATGGGAAAAAAGCCGGGAACATCCCCCACATGCCGTATGCGCCAACGGCGAACAGCATCCCTGACCTCACACGGCGTACCGGCTCACACGGCGTACCGGCTCACAGGTCGTAACGGCGGAGGCCGTCCAACGCATGTTGCAGGTCGGCGGGGTACGGACTGGTGACCTCGATGCGCCGACCGTCGGCGGGGTGCGCAAACCCCAGGAACCGGGCGTGCAGCCACTGACGTTCCAGTCCCAGTCTTTTCGCCAGAGTCGGATCGGCTCCGTAGGTCAGGTCACCACAGCACGGGTGATGCAATGCCGCGAAGTGGACCCTGATCTGGTGGGTGCGGCCGGTCTCGAGCTCGATGTCCAACAGGCTGGCAGCCTGGTGCGCCTCCAACGTGTCGTAGTGGGTCACGCTGGGTCTGCCCCCCTCCACGACGGCGAACTTCCAGTCGTTGCCGCGGTGGCGACCGATCGGCGCGTCGATGGTTCCGCTGGACGGGTCCGGGTGTCCCTGGACGAGCGCGTGGTAGCGCTTCTGGACGGTGCGCTGCTTGAAGGCGCGCTTGAGCAGCGTGTACGCCCGCTCCGACAACGCCACCACCATCACCCCGGAGGTACCGACGTCCAGCCGGTGCACGATGCCCTGGCGCTCGTGGATTCCCGAGGTGCTGATCCGGAAACCCGCCGCAGCCAGCCCGCCCAGCACCGTGGGACCATGCCAGCCGACGGTTGCGTGCGCGGCCACCCCGGGTGGCTTGTCGACAGCCACGATGTCATCGTCGGCGTACAGGATCGACATTCCCTCGATGTCGACGGGCGTGTTCTGCACCGGGGCCGGCGCCTCGGGAAGCCGAACCTCCAACCAGCCACCCGCGATCAGCTTGTCGGACTTGCCCGCGAGGGCGCCGTCGAGCTCGACGTCACCGCCCTCGGCCAGCGCCGCGGCGGCAGTGCGCGACAGACCGAGCAGCCGGGCCAGGCCGGCATCGACCCGCATGCCGGCCAGGCCCTCGGGAACCGGCATGGAACGTGTGGTCATCAATCCGCAGACCCGGGTTCGGACCGGCGTCGGCCGACGGTATCGAAGTCGAAACCGAACAGCGACAACACAACCAGCAGGATCGCCCCGCCCACCACCGAGGGGTCCGCCACGTTGAACACCGGCCACCATCCGATGGACAGGAAGTCCACCACGTGGCCGCGCAGCGGTCCCGGAGAGCGGAAGAACCGGTCGACGAGGTTTCCCATCGCGCCACCGAGGATCATGCCGAGGCCAAGCGCCCACCACGGAGATACCAGGCGACGGCCCATCCAGATGATGCCGAAGACGACACCGGTGGCGACCAGGGTGAGCACCCAGGTATAGCCGGTCGCCATCGAGAACGCCGCGCCGGAGTTACGCACCAACGTCCACGTCACGGTGTCTCCGATGATCGGTACCGGCTCGCCAGGCGTCAACAGCCGCACCGCGAGCACCTTGGTGACGATGTCGAGCACGAGCACCACCCCCGCGACGGTGAGCAGCAGGCGCAGTCTGCGCCGGGGCGCACCCGCGGCCGGCGTCGCGGCGGCACCGTCTCCGGTCGCCGGTTCGACCGGGCTCGAGGATTCATCAGTCACGCCCACCATCATCGCAAAACGCCGGTGGGGAACAATTCCACCCATGCCCCGCCTCGTCGTCATTGCCACCGGTGGCACGATTTCGGCCGTCGCCGACGGTGACGCGGTGTTGCGCCCCACGCTGTCGGGGGCGGATCTGACCGCGGGACTCGATGTCGAGGTGATCGACGCGATGTCGTTGGACAGCTCGCAGCTGACCCCGTCGGACTGGGACCGCATCGCCGCGGCGGTTCGGTGGGCTGCCGGTGCCCGCAGCGCGGACGGGATCGTCGTAACCCATGGCACCGACACGATGGAAGAGACCGCGCTGTGGCTCGAACTCAGCTATGACGGAGCAGCGCCGGTGGTCTTGACCGGCGCCCAGCACAGCGCGGACGCACCCGATGCCGATGGGCCGTCCAACCTGCGCGACGCGCTGGCCTTCGCTGCGAGCCCGCAGTCGCGCGACGTCGGTGTCACGGTGAGTTTCGCCGGCACAGTGTTCGAACCGCTGGGTCTGTACAAGGCGGCCACCACCGATCTGCAGGGCTTCGCGGGCCGCACGCTGGGTTCGGTTAAGGACCGTCCATACCTCGGCGATCTGCTGGCCGCCGACGCACCGCGGGTGGACATCGTCGTCGCCTACCCGGGCGCCGATGCCACCGCGCTCGATGCATGTGTGAGCGCGGGGGCCCGTGGCATCGTGCTGGAGGCGTTGGGCTCCGGCAACGTCGGTACCGGGCTTCTCGACGGGGTGCGCCGACACTGCGCCGATGGCGTCGCGGTCGCGGTGTCGACGCGGGTCCCGGGCGCGTGCGTTCGGCCCGGCTACGGGCCGGGACGTTCGCTGCTCGACGCCGGTGCGGTGATGGCGGGGCGGCTGCGACCACCGCAGGCGCGCGTGCTGCTGATGGCCGCGTTGGCGGCCGGCTCCCCGGTAAGCGGCACCTTCGAGCGCTGGAGCTGAGCGCAACGGGGTCGGTGCGAACCGGGCTACTGCGCGGAGCGGCGGGCCAGCTCGTCGACGAAATCCGGCCAGTCGAGGCTGTCCACCGGGTTCGCGAGAGTGATCGCGGCGTCATCGTCACCGAATGTGCGTGCCGGCCCGGGTCCGCTGCCTCGCGTCTCGAAACGCACCGTCATGACGCCATGTCCGGCGCCCTGGATCCACCCGTGTCCGTAGCCGGTGTGCATGACATCGTCACCGATCCGCCACACCGATGCCGCCGGGCCGCGGTCAGCGGGTGGGTGCGGCGAGCCGATGCTGGACACTTCCTCGGCCGCTATCGACTCCAGGTCGGGAAACAGCGACTCCTGTTGAAATTCGGACAATCCCGAGAAACCAATTCCGACAAGGCGAATGGGACCGATATCGACGGGGTCGAGGAGAAGTCTGCGCGCGGTCGCGTTCAGCGTCGACGCATCCGTAGTCGCATACGGCAGCGTCGCCGACCTGGTCAGCGTGCTCATATCGGACTTCTTCAGCTTGACGGTGACGGTGCGGACTCCGCGCCCATCGGCGAGCAGGCGCCGATGGGCGTGCTCGCCGATCGGAACCGTTGCCTCGCGGAGCTGCTCCAGAGTGGTCAGATCCTCCGGGAAGGTCGACTCGGCGCTGATCTGTTTGGCCGGGGCGTTCTCGGCCACCGGCCGATCGTCGATTCCCCGCGCCAGCCGGTGCAGCGCGGGACCGACCGTCGCCCCGAGGACGTTCGCGACCTCGGCGTTCGACAGCGCCGCCAGACCACCGATGGTGTCCACGCCGAGCCGGTGCAACTTCTCCTCGGCCACCGGTCCGATACCCCACAGCTTGCGCACCGGCAGCCCGGCGAGCAGGACCCGCTCCTGCTCCCGGGGAACCACGACGATTCCGTTCGGTTTGGCCAGACCCGAGGCGATCTTGGCGATCTGCTTGCCCGATCCCGCACCGACGGAGGCGACGAGCCCGGTCACGGCGGCGACTTCGGCCCGCAGTGTCTCGCAGAACGCCGTGACCTCGGCCGAGGACGCTCCGGCGAGCTCAACGGGCTCGCCGAACGCCTCGTCGAAAGACAATTGTTCGAGCACCGGCACCAGTGTGCGCACGGTTTCGAAGACGCGGCGGCTGGCCAGCCCGTACACGACACCGCGCGGCGGTAGCACGACCGCCGGCACACCGATCAGCCGACGCGCCTGATGCATCGGCATGGCCGAGCGGGCACCATAGGCACGGGCCTCGTAGCTGGCGCCGGCCACCACACCGCGGCCTCCCAGCCCGCCGACAAGTACTGGCCGACCCCGCAGGGTGGGCCTGGTCAGTTGCTCCACGGATGCGAAGAACGCATCCATGTCCAGATGCAGGACCCACCGCGTACCCACACCTTCCGATGCTAGGGCGCACCGTTCACCGGCGTCGGAAGTGACTCGGTCCGCCGATCTGCGGGTTTGTGAACCGTGCCACACCGCCGCTCCTGAGTTGGGCGAATTCGGTAGGTGCCTGTCAGCCTGAAGGACGCCCTGGAGAGGAAGTGAAGTCTTCGATGCGCACCGACAAAGATTATGAACCGAGCGTCGCCGGCAGCCCGATCGCCGCGGCCTTCTCCTGGCTCGGCGGCGGCCATCGGGGTGAACCGGTCGAACGGCATGAGAGGTCCAGCCACACCATTGCCGGTGTGGTTGTCGTCCTGAGTGCCGTCCTGGCCTGCGTGATGGCAACCCTCGCTGTCGGCGAATCGACGCAATGGCCGACGTTGGCGGTCCTCCCCTTCACCCTTGTTTTCGGTGTTCTGGTGGCAGCGGTGATCCGCGCGACGGCCAGCGGACCCCAGCACGGCCGGCCCGGAATCCTCGGGCGTGGTGCCGTGGCAGTTGCCATCGGGGTGGCCGTCGGCGAGCTGGCCGCCTTGGTGCTCTTTTCCGGCCCGATCGATCGTCACCTCGAACAGCAGGCCCTGCGCACCGTCGATGCAACGCCGGCCGTCGCGCAGCGCTCGGCTGATCTCGCCCAGGCCCGCGCGGCGCGCGCCGAAATCGACGACACCGTCCAGCGTGCCCGGCAGCGCCGCGACGAGGCACTGGTGGTTGCCCGCTGCGAATACAACCCGACGCCGGCCTGCCCACAGACCCGCATCACCGGGGTGCCGGGCTCGGGACCCGAAACCCGAACGGCCAACGACCTCCTGGCAGATGCACAGCTCGAGCTGACCAGTGCGTTGGCCGACAGTGACCGGCAGCTCCCGGGTTTGACCGCCGAGATCGCCTCCAGCGAGCGGGCGCTGACGCAGGCCCGTGAAACAGCAGTGATGAATGCCGACCGTGGTCTCGGGTCACGCTGGATGGCCATGCACGACTTCTCCCTGGCCAACACCGGTGCCCTACTGCTACGCATGCTCACCGTGGGGTTCTTTGCCCTCCTGAGCTTGCTGCCGTTGATCATCAGGCTCTGGCGCGGCGAAACGACCTACGATCTTGATGCCGCGGCGCGTGCGGAGCGGCATCGAGCCGAAGTCAGCGCCGATACCGCGATTGCGGTTCGGCGGGCAGAGGTGCGCGCGGCCGCCGAAACCCTGTGGGCCGAACAGCAGCTTGCCAGCGCTCGCCTCGCCGTCGAGGCGCAGACCGAGATCGACCGCGCGCAGTACCGTCGACAGATCGGCCCGACGCCCGAGGGTGAGATCTCGGTGACGGCGCAGCGCGATGCAGTGCCCGGCCCCGAAGACATGTACCTGCCGATCGCCGCTGAAGCCGAAGCCGCCAGTCGCGCGCTGACCGCGCTTCCGGAAGGTGCGCAACACGATCGGGTGGACCAGGTCGATGAGTCGTCGAGTCTTCCGGCCCGCGTCGAGGCGGCCGACCTGGCGCAGCGCAGTGCCCCGCTGATCCCGTCGATTCCGGAAGTCACCAGGGCCGCCGCGCGGTGGATCCGGCCACTGGTTCCGCCTTTGGTCGGCCGGGCGATCGACACCACGGTGCACCCGTTACGAGCCGCGCGTCAGGTGTACGAGGAAGTCGAGCACATCACGTTCTCGCTGAAACGCACGCACAAGATCACCGTCGACACCGAACACAGCTCCACGGCCCCGCAGCGGTCAACAGCGGCACCTGAGGGGTCCGCGGACAGGCCCAACCTCGGCCGCCTGGATGCAGACAGGCTGGATACAAACAGGTTTAGCGCGGACGGCCTGAACGCGGGCAAGACCTCGCGCGAGCTGAGGTACCGAGGTGGGCTTGCCGAACTGGAGCACTCCGATGATCCGCGCCAGTTGCCGCCCGTGGGGTAGCCGGCTCATCGAGCCGATCGTCAGGCCTTGACGATCGAGACCCGCACCCCATCGCCGATCTCCTCGCCATCAACCGGATCGCCGAACTCGAAGCTGGTCGCCAGGATCTCACGTGCGATCAGCTCGCTGTGCGCGCGAGCCCATGCCTCGTGCTCCCCGGGCACCGACATCACCACCGAAATACGGTCGGAAACATCGAGTCCCGTCGACTTTCGTAGCTCCTGCAACTCCCGGATGCGATCCTTGGCCCAGCCCTCGGCTTCCAACTCGACTGTGACGTTTCCGTCGAGCACCACCAAACCCGCCCCGCCGGGAAGCGCAGACGTCCAATCTGGTTCCGCCGCGACCAGTTTGGAGCTGAACTCTTCGGGGTGCAGCACCGCCGGGCCCGCGGTCAACGTGCCGTCGGCGTTGAGCACGCCCTCCCCCGCCTTGACGGCGCGGATCGCGGCCTGGACGTCCTTGCCTATCCGCGGGCCGGCGGCGCGGGCATTCACGGTCAGCTCGAAACGACCGTGGGCGCCGATCTCATCGGTGAGATCCACGGATTTGACGTTGAGTTCGTCGGCGATCAGATCCCGGTAGGGCGCCAGACGCTGCGGATCAACAGAGCTGACTGAGCTATCCAGGGCCACGGTCAGCTTCGGTAGCGGCAGCCGGACCCGCAGCTTCTTGGCCTTTCGCAGCGACGAGCCGGTCGAGGCGACTTCGCGCACCAGGTCCATGTCGGCGACCAGTTGCGGATCGGCGGGCAGCAACTCGGCATCAGGCCAGTCGGTCAGGTGCACTGACCGCCCTGCGGTGATCCCACGCCAGATCACTTCGCAGATCAGCGGGAGCAACGGAGCGGCCAGCCTCGTGGTCACCTCGAGCACGGTGTGCAGGGTGTCGATCGCGTCGGCGTCCTCCTCCCAGAACCGCGAACGCGACCGGCGCACATACCAGTTGGTCAGCGCTTCGGTGAACTGGCGCAACTGATCACACGCCACCGAGATGTCGCAAACGTCCAACGACGCGGTCAGCGAGTCTCGCAACGCGGCGAGTTTGGCAAGGATGTAACGGTCCAGTACATGGGCCGAATCGGTGCGCCAGGTGCCCTTCGCCGGCGCATACAGCGCCAGGAAGCTGTAGGCGTTCCACAGCGGCAGCAGCACCTGCCGGACACCTTCACGAATACCCTGCTCGGTCACCACCAGGTTGCCGCCGCGCAGGATCGGTGAGGCCATCAGGAACCAGCGCATGG
>JAGQTR010000164.1 GCA_020438915.1 Mycobacterium sp. | reverse complement strand
AGTTCACCGGGCGGCTGTGCCCCGCCCCGTGCGAGGCGGCGTGCGTGCTGGGCATCAACGCCGACCCGGTGACGATCAAACAGGTCGAGGTCGAGATCATCGACCGGGCCTGGGTCGAGGGTTGGGTGCGCCCGGTTCCGCCGAGCCGACTCACCGGCAGGACGGTCGCCGTCGTCGGCTCCGGTCCGGCCGGGCTGGCCGCCGCCCAGCAGCTCACCCGGGCGGGCCACTCGGTCACCGTGTACGAGCGGGCCGACCGCATCGGCGGGCTGCTGCGCTACGGCATCCCGGAGTTCAAGATGGAGAAGCGCCACATCGACCGGCGCCTGGAGCAGATGCGCGCCGAGGGAACCCAGTTCCGTACCGGAGTGAACGTCGGTGTCGACATCACGGCGCAGCAACTCCGCACCGATTTCGACGCTGTGGTGTTGGCAGGTGGGGCGACCGCAGCGCGGGATCTGCCGATTCCCGGCCGGGAGCTCGACGGCATCCACCAGGCCATGGAGTATCTGCCCTGGGCCAACCGGGTTCAGCAGGGCGATCCGGTCACCGACGACGACGGGCAGCCGCCGATCACGGCCAAGGGCAAGAAGGTAATCATCATCGGCGGCGGCGACACCGGCGCGGACTGCCTGGGGACCACGCATCGCCAGGGCGCACGCAGCGTGCACCAGTTCGAGATCATGCCGCGGCCTCCGGAGACCCGTGCCGATTCGACTCCCTGGCCGACCTATCCGCTGATGTTCCGGGTGAGCTCCGCCCACGAAGAGGGTGGCGAGCGGGTCTACTCGGTCAACACCGAACAATTCCTCGGTGAGGATGGGCGGGTCACCGGTCTACGCGGTCATGAGGTCCAGATGAACGCCGGCAAGTTCGAGAAGGTTGACGGCACCGACTTCGAGTTGGACGCCGACCTCGTGCTGCTGGCGATGGGCTTCACCGGCCCCGAGCGGGAGGGGCTGCTGACCGACCTCAGCGTCGAGCTCACCGAGCGCGGCAACGTCGCCCGCGACGATGCGTTCGCGACGTCGGTGCCCGGTGTGTATGTCGCCGGTGACATGGGACGCGGTCAGTCCCTGATCGTGTGGGCGATCGCCGAGGGTCGCGCTGCGGCCGCCGGTGTGGATCGCTACCTGATGGGACGGTCGGCGCTGCCGGCTCCGATCAAGCCGACCACGCTGCCGCAGCGCTGATACGCCGGTCACGCCGAGTGTGAGCTGACGGTCGTCTGTTCGCACGTTTTACAGCCCTGGCACGCCGACGGGTGGGGGAGTGGACGCGCAAGTCACAATAGCCACTTTTGTCACTTTAAAAACATCCGATCATTGATCGGCGTGCCTCCGGCAGTTTGCCAGCGGCGAGGTATCTAATGACTCGGTGAGGGCGCTGCGGTAAAGTGGCTCCCCGGTCCAGCTATTGGAACGCCGCAGGAGAATTACCGTGTATATCAACCCGATTTCCCGGTACCGGGCAGGGCGAATGGCCTGGTTATTGTTCCGGCACCCAGTCAAGAGCCGTGACTTCCCCGCAAAGGCCGAACGATTGATCACCCCCGACGAGCTTCTTCGGTACGGCGTCTAGCGAACTCGTTTTCGACGGTTTGCGTGGATTTGCCGTCCCGCGACGGGATGTTTGCCCAACCGTTATAGATTCGTGATCGCCACCGGGCTTTGCTGCGGAGCTGGCCCGCCGCATCGAAGCCGGCCTCGTCGCGGTGAATGGGAGAGCAGTGAGTTTTGGTCAGTCGGCAAGTCGGTACCGGCATGATCGATTTGAATGATTCCTGCCGGCGCACCGCCGAGGTGTTGCGCAACGTCAGAGATGATCAACTCGGCGCGCCCACGCCCTGCGCCGCGATGTCGGTGCGGGATCTCGTCGCGCACATCGGGGAGCTGGCGAAGGCCTTCGCCGCCGCGGCCGGAAAAGACCTCGGACCCCTGACCGACACGCCGCCCGAGCCCGGCGCGCAGCTGGAGCCCGACTGGCGCACTGCCTACCCGGCATACCTCGCGGCGTTGGCCGAGGCGTGGCGGCACCCGGTCGCCTGGACCGGGATGACGCGAGCGGGCGGGGTCGATCTGCCGGGCCAGGTGGCCGGTTCGGTCGCGCTGGCCGAAGTGGTCATCCATGGCTGGGACGCGGCCCGGGCGACCGATCAGCCCTATGGCGTCGACGCCGCCACCTCGCTGGCCTGTCTGACCCACCTCGCACAGTTTGATGCTTCGGGTACCGAGGGGCTATTCGGCCCGGCAGTCCCGGTGCCGGACGACGCCCCCGCCTTGGACCGCATCGTCGCCCTGAGCGGACGCGATCCGCAATGGTCCGCCTGAGGCACACTTGAGCCGTGGACCCAGTGACCGCGCTGCGTCAGATCGCGTACTACAAAGACCGCGCCCGCGAAGACTCCCGGCGGGTGATGGCCTACCGCACCGCCGCCGACGTGGTCGAAGCGCTCACTGACGCGCAGCGGGAACGGCACGGTGCAGCCAACAGCTGGCAGACGCTGCCGAAGATCGGCCCGAAGACCGCGAAGGTCATCGCGCAGGCCTGGGCGGGCCGCGAGCCCGACGCGCTGATCGAACTGCGGGAAAATGCCGAAGACCTCGGTGGTGGGGACATCCGCGCCGCGTTGCGTGGTGACTTGCATGTGCACTCGAATTGGTCGGACGGCTCGGCGCCGATCGAGGAGATGATGACCGCAGCCCGCGATCTCGGTCACGAGTACTGCGCGCTCACCGATCACTCCCCGCGGCTGCGGATCGCCAATGGATTGACCCCGCAGCGGCTTCGTCAGCAGCTCGACGCTATTGACGAGATCCGCGACGCAGTCTCACCCATGCGGATTCTCACCGGGATCGAGGTCGATATCCTCGAAGACGGCTCACTGGACCAGGAGCCCGAGTTGCTCAAGCGGCTCGACGTGGTTGTCGCCAGTGTCCATTCCAAGCTCGCGATGGACGCACCCGCGATGACACGGCGCATGCTCAAGGCGGTGGCCAACCCGCATACCGATGTGCTGGGTCACTGCACCGGCCGGCTGGTCACCGGCGGCCGCGGACTGCGTCCAGAGTCGAAGTTCGACGCCGAGAAGGTCTTCAGCGCCTGCCGCGAAGCCGGAACGGCCGTCGAGATCAATTCCCGCCCGGAGCGCCGTGACCCACCGACGCGTCTGCTGAGGTTGGCGATGGACATCGGCTGCGTGTTCTCGATCGACACCGACTCGCACGCGCCCGGCCAGTTGGAGTTTCTGGGCTACGGAGCCCAGCGCGCACTCGAGGTCGGCCTGCCCGCGGAGCGGATCGTCAACACCTGGCCCGCCGAGAAGCTGCTGGCGTGGACGGGCAGCTGATTCAGTCGGGCAGCATCGGCACCTCGAGGCCGGGGTCGCGCCCGACGAGAACGCCGCGCCTCACCGCGGCATTGCCGTAGCGCTGCCGCACCAGGTCGACTGCACCGTCGATAACCGACGTGTCGCACCGCTCGTCGAAGGGCAGTTCCATCTGCTGGGCGCCACCCGGGTCGATGTTGCACACCGCGAAGCCGACCAGCGTCAGGCCCCGCTCGGCGATCAAGGGTCTCGCGGCGGCGACCAACGCCCGCGCGGCACCCAGGATGACGTCGGTGGACGCACTGGCTCGCGGCATGGTGTGCGAGCGGGTTGCCCGGCCGAAGTCGTCGAAGCGCAGCCGCAGCACCACGGTGCGTCCGGTTCGGCCGGCCGCGCGCATGCGGCCAGTGATCCGATCGACGAGGTTGACCACCACCGCGTCCACCTCGGCCGCGGTCATCGCACTGCCGGCGCGGCCCAGTGCGCGTTGCGCCCCGACCGACCGTCTGCGGTGCCCGGAGACCACCCGGCGGCGATCGATGTTGCGCGACAGCGCGAACAACTGACGGCCCATCGCGCCGCCGACCATGAACGTCAGCGCCGTCTCGCTGAGCTCGGCGACATCGGCGACGGTGTCGATCCCGTGGGCGCCGAGCTTGTCCGCGGTCTTGGCTCCGACTCCCCACAACCGGCGCACCGGCAGGGGGTGTAGGAACGCCAGCTCGCGGTCCGGTGGAACCAGCAGCAGGCCATCGGGCTTGGCTTCCTGGCTCGCCACCTTGGCCAGGAATTTGGTGCGGGCGATGCCGACGGTGATGGGTAGCCCGACCCGTTCGCGCACCTGCTCGCGCAGCTGCGCGCCGATCTGGACCGGGGTGCCCGACACTCGGCGCAGACCGGATACGTCGAGAAACGCCTCGTCCACCGACAGCGGCTCGACGACCGGTGTGGTGTCCCTGAAGACCGCGAACACCGCGTCGCTGGCCTGTGAGTAGGCGCGCATCCGGGGTGGGACGACGATCGCCTGCGGGCACAGCGCCCGTGCCTGGCGCCCCCCCATGGCCGTGCGGACGCCGAACGCCTTGGCCTCGTAGCTCGCCGCGAGGACGACGCCGCCGCCGACGATCACCGGGCGCCCGCGAAGTGCAGGGTCGTCGCGCTG
>JAGQTR010000163.1:490-19940 GCA_020438915.1 Mycobacterium sp. | reverse complement strand
TCGCGATCGTCTCGCTGCTGCTCGGCGAGCAGTTCCCGGTCCGTCCCGCACTTTTTCTCATGTCCATCACGGCGGTGCTCGTACTCGCGCTCGTCGTGATGTCGCCCAATGAGAACCGCTCGATGACGAATGCCCTGCTCTACTACACGTTCATCATCTATCTGGCCTGGTTCGGGCCGATGTGGTTCGCGCGCCTGGCGGGCTATCTCTGGCTGAGCGCGTACTGCGTCACTATGGCCGCGAAGTGGGGCGACGGGATCCACACGTTCCTCCTCACGCTCGTGCTCACTTCCGTCGCACTCGGCGAACTGGTCGGCATCTACAAGCGGCGGCTCGAGAACGACTCGCTCACCGACGCGCTGTGCGGTGTCTGGAACAAACGCGGGCTCGCCGGCGTGCTGGAGCGGGAGCAGCAGGCGGTGCGGCGCACCAGGCAGCCGTTCTCCGTCATCTACCTCGATGTCGACGGGCTCAAGCGCGTCAACGACGTGCGGGGGCACGACGAGGGGGATCGCGTGCTGCGCGAGTTCGCCGCGGAGCTCGACCGATTGAGCAGGCCGCAGGACGCCGTCGCGCGTGTGGGCGGCGATGAGTTCGTGCTGGTGCTGCCCGGCACCGGGCGCCAGCAGGCCGAGTCGATCGCCGCGCGGCTTCGCGAGGAAGTCACCGCCTGCTCGTCATCGTTCGGCGTGGCGCAGTTCACGGCCGGCGAATCGACGGCCGAGTGTCTGGCTCGCGCCGACCGTGCGATGCGCGAGGAGAAGCAGCGCAAGGCGCACCGGCCATTCGGCAGCTGAGCCGCAGACACCGGCCCGTGACGCGTGCCGCTCAGGCTCCGAGCCGCCGGCGGTCGATACACTGTGGGTATGAGTTCCGTGCGCGTCGACACCCCGTATGAGGATCTGCTCCGCGAGGTGTTCGAACAGGGAACGCCGAAGGCGGATCGCACCGGAACCGGCACGCGCAGCCTCTTCGGCAAGCAGCTCCGCTTCGACCTTTCCGAGTCGTTCCCGCTGATCACGACGAAGCGCGTGCATTTCAAGTCGGTGGCCTACGAACTGCTGTGGTTCCTGCGCGGCGAGGGCAATACCCGCTACCTGCGCGAGCACGGCGTGACCATCTGGGACGAATGGGCCGACGAGCAGGGCGACCTCGGCCCGGTCTACGGGGTGCAGTGGCGATCCTGGCCGACGCCGGACGGCGGGCACATCGACCAGATCGCGCAGGTGGTCGAGCAGATCCGCCGGAACCCCGACTCGCGCCGGCACCTCGTCTCGGCGTGGAACGTGGCCGAGCTCGACCAGATGGCGCTCATGCCGTGCCACGCCTTCTTCCAGTTCTACGTGGCCGACGGCCGCCTGAGCTGCCAGCTCTACCAGCGCTCGGCCGACATGTTCCTGGGGGTTCCGTTCAACATCGCCTCGTACGCGCTGCTCACACTGATGATCGCGCAGCAGACGGGGCTCGAGCCCGGCGAGTTCATCTGGACCGGCGGCGACTGCCACATCTACGACAACCACGTCGAGCAGGTGCGCGAACAGCTCTCTCGTGACGCGTACCCCTACCCGCGCATCGAGATCGCGAAGCGCGAGAGCCTCTTCGACTACGATTTCGACGATTTCGACGTGATCGACTACCGGCACCATCCCGCGATCAAGGCGCCGGTCGCGGTCTAGCCCGGTCGTGCGGATGAGCGAGAACGCGCAACTGGCGCTGGCGCAGCTCGCGGCCGAGCTGCCCGAGGGCGTGCTGCTCCGCGAGCCGGCATCGCTCGAGGCCTATCGCTGGGACCGCGCGAACGACCCGCGCGCCGTCTCGCCGCTCGCGGTCGTGCGCGCCGAGCGCACCGAGCACGTGCAGACCGCCGTGCGGATCGCGGCCGAGCACGGGCTGCCGGTGGTGCCGCGCGGCGCGGGCAGCGGACTCGCCGCGGGTGCGTCTCCGACCGGGCCCGTGCTCGTCGTCTCCCTCGAACGCATGCGGGGGATCGAGGTCGACCCGGTCGGGCGCGCGGCCGTCGTGCAGGCCGGTGCGCTCAACGCGGACGTCAAGCGCGCGGCCGCGGCGCACGGGCTCTGGTACCCGCCCGATCCGTCGTCGTTCGAGATCTGCAGCATCGGCGGCAACATCGCCACCAACGCCGGTGGCCTGTGCTGTGTGAAGTACGGCGTCACCACCGACTACGTCCTCGGTCTTCAGGTGGTACTCGCCGACGGCACCGCGGTGCGCCTCGGCGGCCCCCGCCTGAAAGACGTTGCGGGACTGAGTCTGACCAAGCTGTTCGTCGGCAGCGAGGGCACGCTGGGCATCGTTACCGAGGTGACGTTGAAGCTGTTGCCGGCACAGCACCGGGGGTGCACGGTCGTGGCGACGTTCAATTCGGTGGCAGCTGCTGCAGATGCAGTCGTGACGATCACCGGCAGAATCCGGCCGTCGATGCTGGAGTTCATGGATTCCGTGGCGATCAATGCCGTTGAGGACAAGCTCAAGATGGGATTGGACCGCACCGCCGCTGCGATGATGGTCGCCGCGTCCGACGACCGAGGCCCCGCCGGCGCCGAGGACGCTGAGTACATGGCTGCCGCTTTCACCGAACATGGTGCGACGGAGGTATTTTCCACCGCCGACCCGGACGAGGGTGAGGCATTCGTGGCGGCGCGTCGATTCGCGATCCCGGCCGTGGAGTTGAAGGGTTCGCTGCTGCTGGAGGATGTCGGCGTACCGCTGCCCGCGCTTGCCGAGTTGGTATCGGGGGTGGAAAAACTCGCCGAGCAGCACGACCTGATGATCTCGGTGATCGCGCACGCCGGCGACGGCAACACCCATCCGCTGATCGTGTACGACCCGGCCGACGCCGCGATGACCGAGCGGGCCCACGCGGTGTTCGGCGAGATCATGGATCTGGCGGTGGGCCTGGGCGGCACCATCACCGGAGAGCACGGCGTCGGCCGGCTCAAACGTCCGTGGCTGGCCGGATACCTGGGACCCGAGGCGATGGAACTCAACCGTCGCATCAAGACCGCGCTCGACCCCGACAACATCCTGAATCCGGGTGCGGCGATCTGATCTCAGCTATTGACATGATGTTGATAGTTGTCGTATCCATAAGACATGACTGCGATTTTGTCTCAGGATTCGCCGGTGCAGTTCCGCCCGGCCGACGCCGCAACGTGGGCTGATCCGTGGCCGATGTACCGGGCGCTGCGTGACCACGACCCGGTGCACCACGTCATCCCCGAGGGCAAACCCGAGAACGACTATTACGTGCTGTCCCGGCATGCCGACATCTGGGCAGCCGCCCGCGACCATCAGACGTTCTCCTCGGCGCAGGGCCTGACCGTCAACTACGGCGAACTGGACCTCATCGGGCTTGCCGACAACCCGCCGATGGTCATGCAGGACCCGCCCGTGCACACCGAGTTCCGCAAGCTGGTATCCCGCGGTTTCACCCCCCGGCAGGTCGAGGCGGTCGAACCCAAGGTGCGGGAGTTCGTACGGGAGCGGCTGGAGCGCATCCGCGCCAACGGCGGGGGCGACATCGTCGCCGAACTGTTCAAGCCCCTGCCGTCGATGGTGGTCGCCCATTACCTTGGCGTCCCCGAGGAGGATCGCGGCCAGTTCGACGGCTGGACCGACGCGATCGTCGCGGCCAGTACCGCCGAGGGCGGGATCGGCGGAGCGTTGGAGACCGTCGGCGACGCACTTGGCGGGATGATGGCCTACTTCACCGCGCTGATCGAGCGACGGCGGACCGAGCCCGAGGATGACACCGTTTCCCATCTGGTGGCCGCGGGCGTCGGCGCCGACGGTGACATCGCCGGCGTGCTCTCAATCCTGGCGTTCACCTTCACGATGGTCACGGGCGGCAACGACACGACCACCGGCATGCTGGGCGGTGCGGTGCAACTGCTGCACCAGCGACCCGATCAACGGCGGCTGCTCGTGGACGCCCCCGATCTGATACCCGACGCGGTCGACGAGTTCCTCCGGCTGACCTCACCGGTACAAATGCTCGGCCGCACCGTGACCCGCGATGTCACGATCGGCGATGTCACCATCCCCGAGGGCCGCCGGGTGATGTTCCTCTACGGGTCGGCCAACCGCGACGAACGCCAATACGGCGCGGACGCGGCCGAACTCGACGTCACCCGCAGGCCACGCAACATACTGACGTTCAGCCACGGCGCGCATCACTGCCTGGGCGCCGCCGCGGCCCGGATGCAGTCCCGGGTTGCGCTCACCGAACTGCTGGAACAGATGCCGGAATTCGAGGTCGATGAGTCCGCAATCGTCTGGGCCGGTGGCAGTTACGTGCGACGGCCATTGTCGGTGCCCTTCACGGTGACGACCTGATGGCCGGCGACTGGCTGGCCGGGCGCCGCACCGAGGTTGCCGCCGACCGCATTCTGGACGCGGCGGGCGAGCTATTCGGCAAGAAGGAGGCCGCCACCGTCGGCATGCACGAGATCGCCTCGGCCGCAGGCTGTTCGCGTGCGACCCTATACCGCTATTTCGAGAATCGCGAGGCCCTGCACACCGCCTATGTGCACCGCGAGAGCTACCGGCTCTACCGAGAGATGACCGAGCAGATCACCTCTGTGGTGGATCCGCGGGAGCGGCTGATCGAGGGCATGCTCAACTCGCTGCGAAACGTCCGCCAAAGCCCGGCAATGGCCTCCTGGTTTGCCACCACGCAACGCCCGATCGGTGGTGAGATCGCCGAACAGTCTCAGGTGATCCGGGCGCTCACCGAGGCATTCGTGATTTCCTTGGGGCCCGACGAACCAGATCTGGTCGAGCATCGGGCGCGCTGGCTGGTCCGGGTGCTGACCTCACTGCTGGTGTTTCCCGGGCACGACGAAGCCGACGAGCGCCGGATGCTCGAAGAGTTCGTCGTCCCGACCGTCCTGCCTGTTGCGCAAGCCGACCACACGATCTAGTCGTTTGGTTATCGGACCCGGGTGAATCGGTGCAGTAGCCAGGCAAGCGGGACGGTGACCAAGAACGTCGTGAAGAACAGCACCCACACCGATCCGGTATAGATGGGATAGCGCACGATCTCGACCATCACCAACTCCATTGTGATCAGGTGAATCAGGAAGATCTCGTAGGAGATCTCACCCAGGAAGACCATCGGACGACTGCCCATCACCCGTACGTAGAGACCGTGCTGCCTTTCGTGACCATTCAACGCCAAGGGCGCGACCAGCAATGTGGCGATCACGGCGTAGAACGCGGTCTTGAACAATGCCTCGCGCAGCTCAGCCGGCGACGTCGTCGGCTCTCCGGCAATCGGTGTCGACACGATGAAGTAGCTCACCACGGCCAGCGGAACGCAGACCAGCGCATAGGCGCGCACCCCCAGCGGTTGCAGCGCCGCCAACACCATCCCGCCGACGAACCACGCCAGATAGCCGGGCAACCACAGTCTGCCGCCGTCGGGGAGGAAGTCGGTGGTGTGCACCAGGATCAGCCAGGCAGGCGACACCAGCGCCAGACCGGCCAGCCCGGCGAACAGCAGCCAGGGCCGCCAACGCCGTCGGCACAGCCCCACCAGCAGCAGGTAGGCAAGAACCGGTAGCGCTACGTAGAAGGCGACCTCGACCGCGAGGCTCCACATCTGGGTAAGGCCCTGGTGCAGAAAGGAATACAGATAACTGTCGGTGTAGATCTGAGTCAACGTCAGGTTGCGGAAAAGCCCCTCCCAGGTATGTCCCGGGTTGGGGCCGGCGGTGCGGAAGTGATACAGCAGGTAGGCCGCGACCACGGTGACGATGTAGGCGGGCATGATGCGTCGAACCCGGTGCCAGGCGTAGCGACGCACCGACGGCGACGGAGCGGCTGACGCGGTGGCTTTCACCCACGGGGCGAACAACAGGAAGCCGGAAAGCACGAAGAAGATCGGCACGCCGATCTCCATCCGCGAGTACACCAACCCCACGTAGCCCTGCGGATACTTACCCGTGGTGTAGGCGGCGTGAGTCAGCATTACCAGCAGCGCTGCGACAGCACGGATTCCGGTGAGCGAGTCGACACGGCCGGTCGCAGTGACCGATTCGAGGCCACCCTGCGCGTCGAGTTCTCTGGACACGGTCATGTGGGCTGACGCCTCAGTAGGACTTTCGGCGCGCCTTCGGCCCGCGGTCGGGTTCGAGGTGGATCAGCTGTCCCTGGATCCTGGTGTTCTCCAGAGCTTTCAGGGTCTGCTTGGACAGTTTGGCCGGCAGCTCCACCAGTGAGTGATCCGCCTTGATCGTAATGTGGCCGAAATCGCTGCGGTGCAGCCCGCCCTCGTTGGCGATGGCACCCACGATCGCGCCCGGTGCGACCTTGTGGCGCTTGCCGACCGCGATGCGGTAGGTCGCGAGATCGCTGCGTCGCTCTCGAGACTTTCGCGGCGCCCCGCCGTCGCGCCCCTGGCGGTCAGGTCGCTCACGACGCTTCTCCGGTGGCGGTTCGGTCATCAGGAACTCGCCGCCGTCTCGGCTCAGCAACGCCAGAGCCGCGGCGATGTCGGCCATCGGCACGTCGTGATCACGCTCGTAGCCCTCGATCAGCTTGCGGAACAGCTCGATTCCCGGAGAGGCCAACGATTCGGTGATCGAGTCACGAAACTTCGCCACCCGCTGGGCGTTTACGTCGTCCACCGACGGCAACTGGCCCTCGACGAGCTTCTGCCGCGTCACCCGCTCGATCGAGTTGAGCAGATGCCGCTCCCGCGGGGTGACGAACAGCAGCGCGGTCCCCGACCGACCCGCGCGCCCGGTGCGTCCGATGCGATGTACGTAGGACTCCGGATCGTGGGGGATGTCGTAGTTCAGCACGTGCGAGATCCGCTCGACGTCGAGTCCGCGCGCAGCCACGTCGGTGGCGATGAGGATATCGAGCTTGCCGTCCTTGAGCGCGGCGATGGTGCGCTCACGGACGGCTTGGGGGATGTCGCCGTTGATGGCAGCCGCGGAAAAGCCTCGGGCGCGCAGCTTCTCGGCGACCTCCTCGGTGGCCTGCTTGGTGCGGACGAACACGATCATCGCTTCGAAAGGCTCTACCTCGAGCAGTCGGGTCAGTGCGTCCATCTTCCGCGGACCCCACACCTGGATGTAGCGCTGCGAGATGTTGTCGGCGGTCGCGGTCTTGGATTCCACCTTCACCTGCACCGGGTCGTGCAGATACTTGGCGGTGATCTTGCGGATCGCCGGCGGCATGGTCGCCGAGAACAGCGCGACCTGCTTGTATTCCGGGGTTCCTTCCAGGATGCGTTCGACGTCCTCTGCGAACCCCATCTGCAGCATCTCGTCGGCCTCGTCAAGGACGAGGTAGTCGAGGCGGGACAGGTCCAGACTGCCCTTCTCGAGGTGATCGATCACACGTCCCGGAGTGCCGACGACGACCTGGGCGCCACGCTTGAGCCCGGCCATCTGGGGGCCGTACGGAGAGCCGCCGTAGATCGGCAGCACGTTCACCGGCAGGTGGGCACCGTAACGGCTGAACGCCTCGGCGACCTGCAATGCCAGCTCGCGGGTGGGTGCCAGCACCAGCGCCTGGGTGATCCGGCTGGAGGTGTCGATCTTGGACAGGATCGGGATCGCGAACGCCGCGGTCTTCCCGGTTCCGGTCTGGGCGAGTCCAACGACATCTGAACCTGCCAGCATCGCCGGAATGGTCGCCTCTTGGATGGGTGAGGGCGACTCGTATCCGACGTCGGCGATGGCCTGCAGCACCGACGGGTGAATCTGCAGGTCAGCAAAGCTCAGGTCGCCGGCCCGATCAATATCGCCGGGCTCGGCATTCGAAGACGTCATCGAAACGGCAGTCTAGTGCCAGCCTTCGGGCTTTCCCGCCGCGCGCCGTGCTAGCACGCCGATGACGGGGCCGGTACGGTGCGCACTTGTGAGGCGAACCGCGACGATCGGCACCCTGGTCGGTGCCGCGGCCGGCGTCGCGGTGCTGACTCTTGCCGGCTGCGGATCGGGTGACTCGACGGCCTCCAAGACGCCGGGGCCGACCGCGGTGTCGACCCCATCGTCGTCCGCGCCGCCGCCGCCACCATCGGCTACCGACACGCCCGGTGCATCCGCGCCCCCCGTGCCCAACGATCCGTGTGCGACCAACCTGACCGCACCCGAGATCGCCAAAGCGGTGTCCGAACTGCCCGCCGATCCGCGCAGCGAACAAGGCTGGAATCCCGAGCCGATCGCCGGCAACTACAACGAGTGTGCCCAGCTGTCGGCAGTGATCATCAAGGCGAACACCAACTCGGAGAACCCCAACACCCGGGCGCTGCTGTTCCACCGGGGCAAGTTCATCCCGACCGGCGTGCCCGACACCTACGGCTTCAACGGCTTGGACACCGTGGCGACAACCGGCGACACAGTCGCGCTGGAGTATTCCAGCGGTGTGCCCGGGCTGGACAGCGTGGTGAAGTTCCGCTGGAACGGCAGCGGTGTGGAACTGATCGGCAACACCGGCGGCTGACCTACAGTGGCTGCGTGTTCGTCGCAACCGACGCGGCCGAAGACCGCGTCATCTACAGCGTCTCCGACCTCGCCGCCGCCGCGCGCTGCGAGTACGCGCTGCTGCGGTCGTTCGACGCCCGGCTCGGCTGGGCTCCGGCAGCATCGGGCGACGACGAACTACTCGCCCGCACGGCCCAACTCGGCGACGAACACGAACAGCGACATCTCGATGAACTGCGCCGACGTCCAGGCGTCGCAGAAGTCACCGTCATCGGCCGTCCGGACTACACCGTCGCCGGCCTGACCGCCGCCGCCGACCAGACGCTGCGCGCCATCGGGCGCAACGCTGCGGTGATCTACCAGGCCGCGATGTTCGACGGACGATTCGTCGGTTTCGCCGACTTCCTGATCATGGAGAACGCCCCGGCCGGGCACCGCTACCGGCTGCGTGACACCAAGCTGGCGCGCTCGGTCAAGGTAGCGGCGCTACTGCAGCTGGCGGCATACGCCCAGGTGCTGACCGACGCGGGCGTTCCGGTGGCACCGGAGGTAGACCTGGTCCTGGGAGACGGCACCGCCGTCAGCTATCCGCTCGCCGAACTGCTGATGGTGTACCGACCACGCCGGACCGCGCTGCAGGACCTGCTCGACAAACACCTGGCCGGCGGGCGACCGGCGACCTGGGAGGACGAGAACATCCGCGCCTGCTTCCGGTGCGCGGAATGCGAACCGCAGGTCCGCGCGCACGACGATCTGTTGCTGGTCGCCGGAATGCGGGTCAGCCAGCGTTCCCGGCTGATCGACGCGGGCATCACCACCATGCACGGGCTGGCCGGGCATGACGGCCCGGTTCCCGAGCTGTCGGCGCGCGCGGTCACCGCGCTCAGCGCGCAAGCACGATTGCAGGTCGCCGACCGGGTGGACGGCAAGCCGCCCTACGAGGTCGTCGATCCGCAGCCGCTGATGGGGCTGCCCGATGCCGACTCCGGCGATCTGTTCTTCGACTTCGAGGGCGACCCGCTGTGGACCGCCGATGGCCGCGAGTGGGGACTGGAATACCTGTGGGGGGTGCTGACCGTTGCCGGTGACTTTCAGCCGTTCTGGGCGCATGACCGCGCCGACGAACGGCAGGCGCTGGTCGACTTCCTCGCCATGGTGCGCAAGCGCCGGCGACGCTTCCCCGGCATGCATATCTACCACTACGCCGCCTACGAGAAGAGCACCCTGCTGCGCCTGGCCGGTCGCTACGGCGTCGGCGAGGACGAGGTCGACACCCTGCTGCGCGAGGGAATACTCGTTGACCTCTACCCCTTGGTGCGCAAGAGCATTCGAGTCGGAGCCGAGAACTACAGCATCAAATCGCTGGAGCCGCTCTACATGGGCAACGAGCTGCGCAGCGGAGAGGTGACCACCGCCACCGCGTCGATCACCGAGTACGCCCGGTACTGCGGGCTGCGCGACGCCGGGCGCGTCGACGACGCCGCAGCCGTGCTCAAGGAGATTGCGGACTACAACCGCTACGACTGCCGGTCGACACATCGGCTGCGCGACTGGTTGGTCCTGCGCGCCATCGAATCCGCGGTGCCGCCGCGCGGGCCCGTCCCGGTGACCGACGGCACCGAGACTCCGGCTGTCGAGGTCGACGCGACAGAACGCACGCTGCGCAGCTTCGCCGGCGATGGGGTCGGGCCGCGCACCCCCGCTCAGACCGCGGTCGCAATGATCGCCGCGGCCAAGGGTTTTCACAAGCGCGAGGACAAGCCGTTCTGGTGGGGCCACTTCGACCGGGTGAACAATCCCGTCGACGAGTGGGCCGACAGCAGCGGCGTGTTCATCGCCGAACGCCATGAGGTCGTCACCGACTGGCACCAGCCACCACGGGCGCGGAAACCGCAGCGGCACGTCCGGTTGTTCGGTGAGATCGCCACCGGGGAACTGACGCCGAAGATGTACGCGCTCTACGCCCCGCCGTCGCCGGCAGGCATGAGCGACGATCCACAGCGACGAGCGTTCGCCCCGGTGACCGTGCTCGAATGCGACGATCCCGACGCACCGACGCAAGCGCTCATCGTCGAGAAGCGGCCCAAAGACGGCGACACCTACCCACAGGTACCGTTCGCCCTCACCCCATGTCAGCCGGTCAACACCACGCCGTTGCAGGACTCCATCGCCGAGACCGCCGCCGTCGTCGCCGCCGGCCTGCCCACGCTGCCGGCCGATGCGGTGACCTCGATCCTGCTGCGCGAACCGCCGCGCACCAAGTGCGCAAAGCCGCTGCCCCGCAGCGAAACCGCGGACCAGATCGCCGACGTCATCACCGCGGCGGTGCTGGATCTGGACTCGTCCTACCTGGCGGTGCACGGACCCCCGGGGACCGGTAAGACCTTCACCTGCGCCGCGGTGATCGCCACGCTGGTGAAGACCCACGGTTGGCGTATCGGTGTGGTCGCACAGTCGCACGCGGTGGTCGAGCACCTGTTCGGCGACATCATCGGCGCCGGCGTCGAGGGCGCCCGGGTCGCCAAGAAGCTCAACACCGTCAACACGGGCTGGACCGAGCTCGCCAACGACGAATTCGCCGATTTCATCGCCGAACCCGGCGGCTGCGTCCTCGGAGGCACAGCGTGGGATTTCGCCAACGCCAACAAGGTTCCCGCCGCGAGTCTGGACCTGCTGGTCATCGAGGAGGCCGGGCAGTTCAGCCTGGCCAACACCATCGCGGTGTCCCGGGCGGCGCAAAACCTGCTGCTGTTGGGTGATCCCCAGCAGTTGCCACAGGTCAGCCAGGGCACCCACCCCGAGCCCGTCGACATGTCCGCTCTCGGCTGGCTGGTCGACGGACACAACACGTTGCCGCCCGAACGCGGGTACTTCCTGGACCGCTCCTACCGGATGCACCCCGAGGTGTGCCGGGCGGTGTCGCGGCTGTCCTACGATGGCCGGCTGCACTCCCACGAGTCACTCACCGCCGCACGCCGACTCGACGGAGTCGCCGCCGGGGTTCGGACGCTGGAAGTCGACCACGACGGAAATGCGACTCAAAGCCCCGAGGAGGCAGCGGCGATCGTCGCCGAGATCCACACCCTGCTGGGCGCGACGTGGACCGACGAGCACGGCACCCGGGCACTGACCCAGAAGGACGTACTCGTCGTCACCCCGTACAACGCCCAGGTGTTGCTCGTTCGCCGCCGGCTGGATGCGGCGGGGCTCACCGACGTGCGTGCCGGCACCGTGGACAAGTTCCAGGGCCAGCAGGCAGCGGTGGTGTTCGTCTCGATGACGGCGTCCTCGATCGAGGACGTACCGCACGGAATCACGTTCCTACTCAACAAGAACCGCCTCAACGTTGCCGTGAGCCGGGCCAAGTACCTCGCGGTGATCGTGCGTTCCACCCAGCTGACCGACTATCTGCCCAGCACCCCGGATGGGCTGGTGGAGCTGGGGGCGTTCCTGACGCTGTCCCGATGTGATGGGTCGGGCGTCACCGACCCGTCACTGCACGACGCGAGCCGCACCCGTAGCGTGTCCGAGCAGTGACCGACATCGACGCTGACTACCTGGTCGTGGGGGCGGGCGCCATGGGCATGGCGTTCGTCGACACGCTGCTGGCCGAGACCGACGCGACCGTCGTGTTGGTCGACGAGAATCACCAACCCGGCGGTCATTGGAACGCGGTGTACCCTTTCGTTCGGCTGCATCAGCCCTCGGCGTACTACGGCGTGAACTCCTACGCACTGGGCAACGAGGACTCCATCGATGCCGCCGGGTGGAACAAGGGATTCTTCGAGTTGGCTACCGGCCACGAAGTCTGCGCCTACTACGACCAGGTCATGCGTCATCGGCTGCTGCCCACCGGCCGGCTGACCTATTTCCCGTCCACGCGATATCTGGGCGACACCACGTTTCGCACCCTGGATGGCACCCGGCACACGGCGAGGGTGCGACGCCGGGTGGTGGACGCGACCTACCTACTCACCGTGGTCCAGTCGATGAGACCACCGCCGTTCGCGGCCGCCGACGGGGTCGAGGTGGTGGCACCCAACGACCTGCCCCGCAAGGCCGCCGGCAGGCCGCACTACACGATCGTCGGTGGCGGCAAGACCGGCATGGACTGCTGTCTCTGGCTGCTGCGCAACGGTGTTCCGGCCGAACGGCTGCGCTGGATCATGCCGCGCGACTCCTGGTTACTCAACCGCGCCAACGTTCAGCCGGGGCAGCTGTTCCTCGGCCAGCTTCGAAGCTCGATCGCTACGCGGCTGACCGCGATCACCGAGGCAACGTCGGTGGAAGATCTCCTGACCCGACTGGAGGCCGACCAGAACCTGCTGCGTCTGGACCCGGAAGTGCGCCCCACGATGTATCACTGCGCCATCGTCTCGGTCGGTGAGCTCGAACAGTTGCGTTCCATCACCGATGTGGTCCGGCTGGGCCACCTCACCGAAGCCGAGCCCGATCGTCTGGTATTGCGCGACGGCACGATCGCCGCACCCGCACGGTCGCTGTACGTGGACTGCACGACGCAGGGTCTGCCGCGGCCGCCCTCGGTGCCGGTCTTCGACGGCAGCCGGATCACGCTGCAGAGTGTGCGCGGATGTCAGCAGGTGTTCAGTTCGGCATTCATCGCCCACGTCGAGGCCGCCTATGGAGACGACGACGCCCGTAACGGCCTGTGTGAACCGATCCCGCATCCGGATGCACCAATCGACTGGCTACGGATCATGCTGTCCGACAACCGCGCCCAGATCCGCTGGGCGGCCGACCCCGAACTGATGGACTGGCTGCAATCGGCCCGGCTCAACTTGCTGCGTGGGCTGTTCCCCACGTTCCCACCGGAGCGGCCGCGGGTCCGGGAGAAGGCGATCGGAGCGCTGACCGCCGAGCTGACCAAGGCCAATCAGCGGCTGGCCGCCCTGATGGACGCGAGCTAGTCAACCCGCGAGTGCCTGCCGCGACGGGCCGGTTCTTCGCGAGGATCCGAATGCGGCGGATCCACCAACAGCTCATCGAGGATAGTTCGCCATTCCTGCGCCGGCGGTTGGGGTTCCAGGTCAGCGGCCACCTCCGCGGGAGGTTCGGGGTCATCCCAGTCCACGACGTACTCGACGTACTCATCGTCGTCGAACTCCCCGTCGCAGAATTCCCCATCGTCCGAGTCTTGGTCGCCATCGGCGGTTCCGGGGTTCCGATCGCCGGGGTCGCCGGGGTCGCCTGGGTCGCCGAACCCGAGCAGAAGTATTGCTGCGACGACGCCGAACAGTGCAATGAACGCCGGCAACAGCATGGCTTGCGACATCGCCGCGGCGAACGGGGCCTGCAGGAAGGCCGGCAGCTGGGTGACCGACCCCTCGGCCTGTGGGGCCGCATCGGCTGCACCCGGCATCTCTGCCGACAGCCGCGAGACCATGAACGCGGCGATTCCCGCGCTGCCGAGCGCCGAACCCACCTGTCGTGTGGTGTTGTAAACGCCTGACCCTGCGCCTGCGAGTTGCGGCGGAAGATTCCGGGTCGCAGTGGCCGCCAGCGGCGACCAGATGAACGCCATCCCCACCCCCAGCACCGTCAGGGGTAGCACCAAACGCCAGACCGGCGTCGTCGGCGTCATCTCGATCGACAACCAGGTCAACCCGATCGCCATCATCGAGAAGCCGAACCCGACCACCGGCCGCGGATGCGACCGGTCGACGATCCTGCCGACCCACGGTGCCAGCACCCCTGTCGCGACGGCCATCGGCGCGGTCAGCAAAGCCGCCTCGGTGGGCGACATCCCGCAGACCGCCTGGGCGTAGAACATCAGCGGCACGATCATCGCCGTGGCGACGAAACCGATGGTCGCCACACCCAGGTTGGACATGGAGAAGTCGCGATCGCCGAAAATGGTGAGCGGGATCAGCGGCTGGCCGGTGTTGACCGACTGCCAGTAGAGGAACGCGGCCATGACCGCGACGCCGATGGCGATCATCGCCCATATCCACGGCGCCCAGGCGTAGGCCTGGCCCTCCTGCAGAGCGAAGACGATCAGAAACATACCCACGCCCGACAACAGCACGCCGGGAATGTCGAAGCCCTGTTTCTGGGTGGGCAGCACCGGCACCAGCCAGACGGCCACCATAAAGCCGATGACCCCGACGGGGACGTTGACGATGAAGATCCACTGCCATCCCAGGTGCTCCACCAGAACGCCACCGGCCAACGGCCCCACCAGCGTCGCCACTCCCGCGGTGGCACCCCACACGCTCATCGCGACCCCGCGGCGGTGCGCCGGGAAGATCCGGGTGATCGTCGACAGCGTTTGCGGGGTGAGCAATGCCGCGCCGAAGCCCTGGAGCACCCTGGCGGCGATCAGCATTCCGATGGTGTCGGACAATCCGCACCACAGCGACGCCACCGTGAACACCGCGAGACCGAGCAAATAGATGTTCTTCGGCCCGTACCGGTCCCCCAGCCGGCCGGATATCAGCAGGGGTGCGGCGTAGGCCAGCAAGTACGCACTGGTCACCCAGATCACCGCGTCGTAGTCGGCGCCCAGGCTTGACATAATTACCGGGTTGGCGACGGCGACGATCGTGGCGTCGACCAAGATCATGAAGAACCCGATGAGCAACGCCCACAACGCGTGCCACGGGTTGGCGCCCTGGGGCTGCGGGGTCACGGTCTCGGACATGGTGGGGTCGGCAATCTCATGAGTTGCGGCAATCAGCGGGCACCGGAGTCAGGTGACCCAGACGAAAAATCGGGGGACGGCCCGACGCTACGGATCGGCCGGTATCCGGACAAGCCGACCGGACCGTGCGCTCTGTCACACCACCTCGGCGACGGGTCCCGCGGTGACGGAGTCCGGTTTCGAAGATCGGTGCGCGCCGGTCAGCACCAGTGCACCCAACGCGATGATCACACCGGAGGACATCACGACCGCCATCGCCAACTCGTCGTTGCCGAGCACCCCGACGACGGGCGCGACGGCCGCGCCCAGCCCGAACTGGAATGCACCCAACAGCGCGGCCGCGGTTCCCGCGGCATCGGGGTGACGGGTCAGAGCCACCGCGGGAGCATTAGGGATCACCAGTCCCATCGCGCCGAGGATCGCCCAGACCGGCAGCACGAAGCCGAATACGCCACCGACGTGGCCGGCCGCCAGGGCGACGAACACCGCTCCCGACACCGACGCCGCGACGAGCGCCCACATCATGATCTGCCGAGGGGCGAACCGTCGCAGCAGCACCACGTTGCACTGGGTGGAACCGATCAAGGCGATCGCCCCGGCTCCGAACACCAGAGCGAAGGAGGTCTGATCGAGTCCGTAGCGGCCCTGCAGCACGAACGAGGCGCCCGCGATATAGGCGAACAAACCGGACATGCTCAGCGCGGCAATGAGCACCAGGATGACGAAACGCAGGTCGCGCAGCAGTTCCAGGTATGTCGCGGCGATACCGCGAACCTTCAGCGGACGACGGTGGTTCTCCGGCAGCGTCTCGGGCAGCGCGACGGCCGCCATCACCAGCAGCGCTCCCGCCAGCACGACAAGTGCGGCGAAGATCCAGCGCCAGGACGCATTGATCAGAACCGCCGCCCCGAGTGAGGGCGCGAGCACCGGCGCGATGCCCAGGACCAGCATCAGTCGCGACATCACCTTGGCCGCCACGGACTCGGCGAACAGGTCGCCGACGACCGCGATGGCCACCACCATCGCCGCCGCCGCCCCGAAGCCCTGCAGGCCGCGGGCCACGCCCAGCACCGCGATGTTGGGCGCGAACAGGCACAGCAGCGAGGCGAGCATGTGTAGCGCGATCCCGGCGATCACCGGTTTGCGCCGCCCCAGGGAGTCCGACAGCGGACCGACGATCAGCTGCCCCACCGCCAGACCCGCCAGAGTGCCGGTCAGCGTCAACTGAACCACTGACGAGGACACCGACAGGTCGTCGGCGATCTTGGGCAGGGCGGGCAGATACATGTCGATGGTGAGCGGGCCGAGCGCCACGAGCAATCCGAGGACCAGGATCATCCGGGTTTGACTCGGTCGCCTGACGTCCACGTCCAGGGATACTGCCATGCAACTGGTTAGCGTCGCTTCCCAATTATTTCTTCCCCAGCTCACTGCACGTGACCGTGATCACGCTCGGGCACCCGGGGTCGACCGCCGTTGGTTTGACGCGGGTTAACCTGAGGGCAGCCGTCGCCGGCGGTTCAACCAGGGAGAGGCCAGGCCAATGAGTGCCCGATCGCGTACCAAGAGCCAATTTCCGGCGGCCAACGACACCGATCCCAGCGCCGCGGCCAAGGCGCTCTCCCAGATCATCGAACGTGGCGCGCGCGTCCAGGGTCCAGCGGTCAAGGCCTACGTCGACCGTCTGCGGGCGCACAGCCCGGGCGCGACGCCCGCCGACATCATCGACAAGCTCGACAAGCGCTACATGGCGGCGGTGATGGCCAGCGGCGCGGCGGTCGGATCGGCCGCGGCGTTTCCCGGCATCGGCACCCTGGTCGCAATGTCCGCGGTTGCCGGTGAAACGGTGGTGTTCCTGGAGGCGACTGCGGTCTACGTCCTCGCCGTCGCCGAGGTGCACGGCATCCCGGCCGAACACCGCGAGCGTCGCCGCGAGCTGGTCCTGGCGGTGTTGGTCGGCGAGGACAGCAAGCACGCCGTCGCCGATCTCATCGGTCCCGGACGGACCAGCGGGGCGTGGCTCTCCGACGGCGCCGCGACACTGCCATTGCCCGCGGTGTCCCAACTGAACTCGCGGCTGCTGCGCTACTTCGTCAAGCGCTACACCCTCAAGCGTGGTGCCATCGCGTTCGGAAAGCTCCTGCCCGTCGGCATCGGCGCGGTCGTCGGCGGTGTGGGCAACCGCATGATGGGCAAGAAGATCGTCAGCCACGCGCACGCCGCCTTCGGCACTCCTCCGGCCCGGTGGCCGTCGCAGCTGCACCTGCTGCCCGCTCCGCCCTCCTGAGCGGCGGGGGAACGCCCGCGTACGGGCAGCGGACCGGCCCCTCGGCATCGCCCCGCCGCGGGCCGCGAAGGCCATAACCACGTTGCATGGTCCAGCCAGCGTGAGAAGCGCTAGCCTTTACCCGGCGGGAAATGCGCAACTCACCGCACACCGGGTTGGATTGGGTGGCCGGCTGCCGCTGGTCGGCACTGGCACGAAGCGAAGAATTGAGGCGAGTAGCAGCCGTGAGTTCACCTTCACCATTCGGTCAGAACGAGTGGTTGGTCGAAGAGATGTATCGCAAGTTCCGCGACGATCCCTCGTCGGTCGATCCCAGTTGGCACGAGTTCCTCGTCGACTACTCCCCCGAACCCACCAGCGACGCGGCCCCCAAGGACAACGGCAAACACGCCGCGAGCCGAGCCACCGAAGCTGAACCAGCGCCTGCGGCGAAGGCCGACAAGCCCGCAACGGCGTCGAGCGCCACGGACAAGAAGGCGAGCATTAAGGCCGGCGACAAGAAGGCCCAGGACAAGAAACCTCAAGCCCAGAAAAGTCAGCCCACGAAAACTGAGTCCAAGTCCCCTGAGGCACCCGCCAGGAGCAAGCCGGCCGCCCAGGACGACGAGACCCAGGTGCTGCGCGGTGCCGCCGCCGCCGTGGTGCGGAACATGTCCGCGTCGCTTGATGTGCCGACCGCGACCAGCGTGCGCGCCATCCCGGCCAAGGCGATGATCGACAATCGGATCGTCATCAACAACCACCTCAAACGCACCCGTGGCGGCAAGGTTTCCTTCACCCATCTGCTGGGTTATGCGATCGTGCAGGCGGTCAAGGATTTCCCGAACATGAACCGCCACTTCGCCGAGGTGGACGGCAAGCCGAACACGGTCACGCCGGCGCACACGAATCTGGGTCTGGCGATCGACCTGCAGGGCAAGGACGGCAAGCGACAGCTTGTCGTGGCCGCGATCAAGAACTGCGAAACCATGCGGTTCAGTCAGTTTATCGCCGCCTACGAGGACATCGTGCGCAGAGCCCGCGACGGCAAGCTGACCGCCGAAGACTTTGCCGGCGTGACAATCTCGTTGACCAACCCCGGCACCATCGGCACGGTGCACTCGGTGCCGCGCCTGATGCAGGGACAGGGCGCGATCATCGGTGCCGGCGCCATGGAGTACCCGGCAGAGTTCCAGGGCGCCAGCGAGGAGCGCATCGCCCAGCTCGGTGTCGGCAAGCTGATCACGCTGACCTCGACCTACGACCACCGCATCATCCAGGGCGCCGAGTCCGGCGACTTCCTGCGCACGATCCATCAGCTGCTGCTCGACGACGAGTTCTGGGACGAGATCTTCCGCGAACTCGGAATCCCCTACGAGCCGGTGCGCTGGCGCATCGACAACCCGGATTCCATCGAGGACAAGAACGCCCGCGTCATCGAGCTCATAGCGGCCTACCGCAACCGCGGCCACCTCATGGCCGACATCGACCCGCTGCGGCTGGACAAGACGCGCTTCCGCAGCCACCCCGATCTCGACGTCAACACCCACGGGCTGACGCTGTGGGATCTGGACCGCGAATTCAAGGTCAACGGCTTCGGTGGCCAGACCACCAAGAAACTGCGCGATGTGCTCGGTCTGCTCCGCGACGCGTACTGCCGCCACGTAGGGGTGGAGTACACCCATATCCTCGAACCCGAGCAGCAGAAGTGGCTGCAGGAACGTGTCGAGATCAAACACGAGAAACCGACGGTCGCCGAGCAGAAGTACATTCTGAGCAAACTCAACGCGGCCGAGGCGTTCGAAACCTTCCTGGGCACCAAATACGTTGGGCAGAAACGGTTCTCACTCGAAGGAGCCGAGACCGTCATCCCCATGATGGATGCCGGGATCGACCAGGCCGCCGAACACGGCCTCGATGAGGTTGTCATCGGCATGCCGCACCGGGGCCGGCTCAACGTGCTGGCCAACATTGTCGGCAAGCCGTATTCGCAGATCTTCACAGAGTTCGAAGGCAACCTGAACCCATCACAGGCACACGGTTCGGGCGACGTGAAGTACCACCTCG
>JAGQTR010000163.1:0-474 GCA_020438915.1 Mycobacterium sp. | reverse complement strand
GCACCTACATCCAGATGTTCGGCGAGAACGATATCGCCGTGTCGCTGGTCGCCAACCCCAGCCACCTCGAGGCGGTCGACCCGGTGCTTGAGGGACTGGTGCGCGCCAAACAGGACATGCTCGACAAGGGCAACGGACCCGACGCCTTCACCGTCGTGCCGATGATGCTGCACGGCGACGCCGCATTCGCCGGGCAGGGTGTGGTCGCCGAGACGCTGAATCTGGCGCTGCTGCGCGGGTACCGCACCGGCGGCACCGTCCACATCGTCGTCAACAACCAGATCGGCTTCACCACCTCACCGGTCGACTCCCGCTCCTCGGAATACTGCACCGACGTCGCCAAGATGATCGGCGCGCCGATCTTCCACGTCAACGGAGACGACCCCGAGGCCGTGGTCCATGCCGCCAGGCTTGCCACCGAGTTCCGCCAGAAGTTCCGCAAGGATGTGGTGATCGACATCTTCTGCTATCGCC
>JAGQTR010000162.1 GCA_020438915.1 Mycobacterium sp. | reverse complement strand
CGGTGTTCGCAGTGGTGATCGTGGCGGTGGCCCGTTGGCGCGGCCTGCGCGCGCTGGTGGGTATCGTCGTCGCGTTCGGGGTGCTCGTGGTATTCCTGCTTCCGGCGCTGCGGGACGGCGCGCCCGCCGTGGCGGTCGCGGTGGTGGCGTCGTCGGCCATCCTGTTCGCGGTGATCTATCTTGCCCACGGCGTGAGCCTGCGCACCAGCGCGGCCCTGCTGGGAACGCTGGCCTCACTGCTGTTGGCCGCGGTGTTGTCCTGGGGCGCAATCGAATTAGCCCATCTCACCGGACTGTCCGAAGACCAGAACAACGAGGTGGCCGCCTATCTGGGCAATGTGTCGATCGGCGGCCTGCTGCTGGCCGGCTTCATCATCGGCTCCCTCGGCGTGCTCAACGACGTCACGGTCACCCAGGCCTCGACGGCGTTCGAGCTGGCCGCGGTCGGCGGGGGCGCCTCACGGCGTGAAGTCTTTGTCGGCGCGATGCGGGTAGGTCGCGACCATATCGCCAGCACCGTCTACACCCTGGTGCTCGCCTACGCTGGAAGCGCGCTGCCGTTGCTGTTGCTGTTCAGCGTCGCGAACCGCTCCCTGGCCGATGTGCTGACCAGCGAGAGCGTGGCCATCGAGATCGCTCGCTCGGCGGTCGGTGGGATCGCGCTGGCGCTGTCGGTGCCGTTGACGACGGGTATCGCTGCGCTACTGGTGCCGGCTAGCGCTCCAACAACTCCAGCAGATACGCCCCGTACCCGGACTTGAGCAGCGTGTGCGCGCGCGCGGCGAGCGCGTCGTCGTCGATGAAGCCCACCCGCCAGGCGACCTCCTCGGGCACGCCGATCTTGAGCCCCTGCCTGCGTTCGATGGTGCGCACGTAATCGCTGGCGTCCAACAGTGAGTCGAAGGTTCCGGTGTCCAGCCAGGCGGTACCGCGGGCCAGCACTTCAACCGACAGCCGACCCTGGTTCAGGTAGGTCTGATTGATCTCGGTGATCTCGTACTCACCGCGCGCCGATTTCCGCAGCGACCGCGCGATATCGACCACGTCGTTGTCGTAAAAGTACAGACCCGGCACCGCATAGTGCGACTTCGCAGTGGCCGGCTTCTCCTGCAGCGACAGCGCGGTGCCGCCGTCGTCGAACTCGATGACACCGTAGGCCGACGGATTGGCCACCCAGTACGCGAAGATCGCTGCACCGCTGACGTTTTGGAACCGGCTCAAGCTCGTTCCCAGGCCGGGTCCGTAGAAGATGTTGTCGCCCAACACCAACGCCACCGAGTCCGCGCCGATGTGGTCGGCTCCGATCACGAAAGCCTGCGCGAGGCCGTCGGGCTGGGCCTGCACCGCGTAGGTCAGATTGACCCCGAAACTCGATCCGTCGCCCAGCAACCGGTGAAAACCCGCGGCATCCTGGTCGGTCGTGATCATCAGGATGTCGCGGATACCGGCCATCATCAGCGTGGACAGCGGGTAGTAGATCAACGGTTTGTCGTAGACGGGCACCAACTGCTTGCTGACACCCATCGTTATCGGGTACAGCCGGGTGCCCGATCCGCCGGCCAGGACGATCCCGCGCATCAGCCGGTCAGATCGGCTTCGGTCAGCTCGGTCGCCGCCAGCGCAGCAGCCAGATCGTCGTGCCGAAACACGGCGGTGACATGGTCGTGGACCACGCGAAAAGCCGACGCCGCCGTGCCGATCTCCCCGGTCACCGAGACGATCCGTTGTTCGACAACGACCACCCCGCCGTTGACATAGATCCGGCCCGGCTCCACCGTGGCGTCGAGGTCTTGGGCCCACCTGCGCAGGGCGGCATGACCCTGCGCCGCCCCGTGTGCATCGCCGACGTCGATGTCGACGCTGGAGAGCGCATCCAGGGTGTCAAGATCGCCGGCGTTGAGCGCGTCGTGCCAGGCGAGGACGGTAGCCAGCTCCGAAGTGGTCATATTGGCGAAGCATAGGCTCTTTGATCTTCTCCGAAGAGGTACCCCTCAGTACGGAGTGCGGTCCAGCCACGAGTCCCAGACCGCGGCGTCGCCGAACACCTCAAGGCCGGCATCGGCCGCGGACCGCCGACGTACCGCCGCCAGCAGCAGTTCTTTGACAGGTCCACGCAATGCGACGCTGCCCTCGCTGTGGGAGTGCGACCACCACAGACCGTCGGCGTCATGCACGATGCTCCACTCGCCGGTGGGTCCCAAACGGTCGTCGGTGGCGTGCAGATGGATGGACTGTCCACGGTCCAGTGCGGCCGGATGCCGGGTGTCCACGCAGACCCGATCGATCCACTCGCTCAGCGCGTCGGCGGCCAGTTCCGGCGACAGGTCGAACTCCACACCGAGCGCCAGCGCGGCGTCACCGCGGTGGACGGTCGCCTCGTGCAGCCGTCGCCGAATCCACCATCCTGCGGGCCGGGCGCCCAGGAAGGTCCACACGCGGGCGTCGGAACCGACGTGATCGACCGCATCGATAACCGCCTGGGCCCCATCGTTGAGCCAGCCGATCGCCGCGTCCGGGTCATCCGGTGGCCTGCCGCCACGGACGTCCCGCGGATCCAGCGGCTGGCTTCGATGCTCGCTGATAATCTGTGCGGCCCAAAGATTTCCGCGTCCCAGATGGCGAAAAAGCTGTCGCAAAGTCCAGTCCCCACAGGTCGGGACCGGCGTCGCCGGGTCTGCTGAACCGATTAAGTCGCCGAACGCTCGAGTCTGCTCGAGCAGGGCTGCTCGGAAGTCCACCTCATGAACCTAGCGCGGCGCGCGCCCGACCAAGCGTGATCGGCAAGGTTGACCAACCGCGCAGCACCCGGGTGTCGCGGCGGCTACCGGCTCCGGCCAGCCGAGCGTCCGGGTAGCGCTGGAAGAACGTGCGCAGCCCCACCTCTCCCTCGGCGCGGGCCAGCGCCGCACCCAGACAGAAATGGCGGCCGGAGGAGAACGACAGGTGCTTACCGGCGTTGGCACGCTCGATGTCGAAGCGGTGTGGATCGGCGAACACCTTGGGATCCCGGTTGGCGCCGGCCAGGTAGATCACCACGAATTCGCCGCGCCTGATCGCGGTACCGGCGACCTCGACATCGTTGGCGGCCACGCGGGCGCTCAACTGGACTGGTGAATCCAGCCGCAGGATCTCCTCGACGGCGTTGGGCCACAGCTCCGGGCGGGCCGCCAGGGTCTGCAGGTGTTCGGGGGTGTCGAGCAGCATCCGGATGCCGTTGCCCAGCAGGTTCACCGTGGTCTCG
>JAGQTR010000161.1:7809-11286 GCA_020438915.1 Mycobacterium sp. | reverse complement strand
TGTCGATGGCGGCGAGAAAATCCTCAGCCGAGCCGATGTCGTTAAGGGCTACTTGCGGCGAGGTGACGGAGGGACTTGGCATTTGGTGGGTTGCTCCGGACAGGTGTGATCGTAGGGACAGGGTGTGTTTCATGGCTTGTACCTGCCACTGATGCACACACAGGTACTCCGAAGAGGCTACTCGACGGGGTACATGCAGGACAAACCGCTCCCCCGGCGGCGCTACTCTGCTGAGGTGTCTTACGCCGGCGCGCACGGGCAACCGCCACACCTCGGGGCGCCGTTCGTGCGCCGCGTCCACAACGTCGGAGCCCCGCTGGGCGTGCTCATCGCACTCGGCACCGTCGCGGGTCTCATCGTCATCGGGCTGACTGCGCTCAATCCTGCCGGTACCGCGGTCGGCTTCGTGCTGTCCAGTATCGCGATGGCGATCGTCGTGCTGGCCTATCTGTGGCTTGACCGATGGGAGCCAGAACCCCCGCGCCTACTCGTTTTCGCGTTCATCTGGGGCGCGTCTGCGGCGGTCGTCATCGCCTCCGTCCTGCAAATCTTCGTCGAAGCGTGGCTCAACCCAGGGGCGCCCTCCGCAGAATCGACCGAGATCAGCGCGGTCACGCTCCTGATTGGTGCACCGTTCACCGAAGAGGCGGCCAAGGGGTTGTTCTTGCTGCTGATGATGACCGGTGTACGACGCAACGAGCTGAACTCGCTGACCGATTGTCTGGTGTACGCCGGGTTGGTTGGGGCAGGTTTCGCCTGGCTGGAGGACATCCTCTACATCGCCGACGGCGAATCCCTGGCCAACTCGCTGGTCACCGCCGCGCTGCGGTTGATCATGTCGCCGTTCGCGCATTCGCTGTTCACCACGCTATTCGCGGTCGGGGTGTGGTTCGCGCTGCATAGGCGCAGCGGCCTGGCCAAAGCCGGCTGCATCCTGCTCGGCTACGTCGGCGCGGTGATGCTGCATGCGATGTGGAACGGCTCGGCGCTGCTGGGCGTTCAGGCCTACTTCGGCTTGTACGTGTTCTGGATGTTTCCGATTTTCGGGTTGGCGATCGCCCTGGCGGTCCACAGCCGACGTCGTGAACAGCGAGTGGTCGAGGCCAAACTACCCGGCATGGTGGCCGCCGGCGTGGTGACGCCCAACGAGGCGACCTGGCTGAAATCCATCCCGATGCGCAAGCTCGCCGTCGCCGAGGCAAGGCGGTTCGGCGGGAAGCAGGCCGCGGACGCGGTGGCGAGGTTCGCCCGCCAGGTCATCGAACTGGCATTCGTGCGCGACCGGATCGACCGGGGCTTCGGCGACCAGCGGGTGGCGGTGCTGCTCCACGAGGAGACCTACGGGGTGTACGCGGCGCGGAGCGCGTCACCCGCGCTGGCTCACATGGCGGGCTTCCGCACGCCCTGAGTCTCTCAGTGCGCCGCCGAATCCCAGCTGCGGCCGTAGCCCACCGAGACCTCCAGAGGCACATCGAGGGGGTAGGCATCGCCCATGTGTTCGCGCACCAGTGCATCGAGCATGTCGCGCTCACCGTCGGCCACCTCGAACAGCAGCTCGTCGTGGACCTGCAACAGCATCCGTGACGCCAACCCGCCGTCTTTGATCGCTTGGTCGACGTTGATCATTGCGACCTTGATGATGTCGGCGGCACTGCCCTGGATCGGAGCGTTGAGGGCAGCTCGCTCGGCCGCCTCGCGGACGTTGCGATTGCTGCTGTCCAGTTCCGGCAGGTAGCGCCGCCTGCCGAACACCGTCGAGGTGTAGCCGTCCTTGCGGGCCTGGTCGACGACGTTGCGAAGATAATCACGCACTCCGCCGAACCGGTCGAAGTACTGTTCCATCTGCACCTTCGCCTCTTCGGTGGAGATCTTCAGCTGCGCGGCCAGGCCATAGGCGCTCAACCCGTAGGCCAATCCGTACGACATCGCCTTGACCCGACGCCGTAGTTCGGCGTTGACCTCATCGATCGGCACCGAGAACGCTCGCGACGCGACGAACGAATGCAGATCCTCACCGGTGTTGAACGCTTCGATCAGACCCGCGTCCTGCGACAGGTGAGCCATGATCCGCATCTCGATCTGGCTGTAGTCGGCGGTCATGAGCTCCGAGTAGCCAGCCCCATCAGACGAGCCCACCACGAACGCATCGCGGATCCGCCGTCCGGCCTCGGTGCGGATCGGGATGTTCTGCAGGTTCGGGTCGGTGGAGGACAACCGACCGGTTGCCGCGATCGTCTGGTTGAACGTCGTATGAATTCGGTCATCTGCGGCGGTCGAAGCGAGCAACCCGTCCACCGTCACCTTCAGCCGGGTGACGTCGCGGTGCGTCAGCAGATGCTGCAGGAACGGATGCCCGGTCTTGTCGAACAGCGATTGCAGTGCGTCCGCGTCGGTGGTGTAGCCCGTCTTGGTGCGTTTGGTCTTGGGCATCTCCAACTCGTCGAACAGCACGACTTGAAGCTGCTTGGGGGAACCGAGATTGATCTGCTTGCCGATCACCGAGTACGCCGCCTCGGCGGCATCGCGGATCTGATTGGCGAACTCACTCTGCAATTCGGAGAGTCGGCGCAGATCCACTGCGATGCCCACCGTCTCCAACCTGGCGAGCACGCGTTGCACCGGCAGCTCCATGTTGCCCAGCAGAGCCGAAGAATCGATCCGCGCCAGCTCGTCGTCGAGTGCGTCGGCTAGGTCCTTGACCGCACCAGCCCGCAGCAGCAACGTCTGCACCGCCTGGTCATCGATGCCGTCACTGTCGTCGAGAAGTGAAAGCTGTTGCTGCTCAGGGCTATCTGCACGCAGCTCGCGTTTGAGATAGCGCAGGGACAGATCGTCGAGCGCGAAGCTGCGCTGACCGGGTCGGACCAAGTAGGCGGCCAGCGCCGTGTCCGAAGTGACTCCGGACAACGTCCAGCCGCGTCCCTGTAGGTCGTGCATCGCGAGCTTGGCCTCGTGAAGCGCCTTCGATGCGGTCGGGTCGGCCAGCCAGGTGGCCAGCGCGGCCTCGTCGTCGGGATCCAAGCCCGAGATGTCCATGTAGCGCCCGTCCCCGTCGGCGGCGACGATCGCCACCGCGGATGCGTCACTGTCGAAGGCGAGGTGGTTGCCCACCACGGCCAGCCCGAACCGCTGACCGTGGCTGTGCTCAGCCAGCCAGGCGGCCAGGGTTCCCGATTCCAGCGCGCCGCCGCGGACCTCGAACCCCTCTTCGACCTCAGGATCCGATGAGGCCAGCGTCTCGAAGAGTCGATCACGCAGCACTCGAAACTCGAGGTCGTCGAACAGCCGGTGGATCTGATCGCGATCCCAGGGCTGCATCCGCAGGGTGTCCGGGGTCTGCGCCAACGGAACATTTTTGACGAGGTCGGTGAGCTCGCGGTTGAGCACGACGTTGGACAGGTGGGTGCGCAACGAATCACCCACCTTGCCCTTGACCTTGTCCACGTTGTCGACAAGTGCCTGCAGCGAGCCGTACTC
>JAGQTR010000161.1:414-7719 GCA_020438915.1 Mycobacterium sp. | reverse complement strand
GGGGTGAGCCCGTACTTCTGCACCACCGCCTCGGGAGTGAACCGAGTCAGGTCACTGACACCCTTGCGGGGATAGAGAACGGTGACGTCGTCGCTGACCAACTGCAACGCGTCACGGTCTCCGGTCACCACCAACACCCGGTAGCCCTCGTCCTGCGCCTGGGTAGCCAGTGTGGCGATCACATCGTCGGCTTCGTATCCGGCCTCCGCTAGTGCCGTGATCCCCAGTGCACCCAGCACTTCCTTGGTGATGTCGATCTGGCCGCGGAACTCATCGGGGGTCGCCGACCGCCCAGCCTTGTACTCCGGGTACTTCTCCAACCGGAACGTCTGCCTGCTCACGTCGAACGCTGCGGCGATGTGGCTGGGCTGCTCGTCGCGCAACAGGTTGATCAACATCGCGGTGAAGCCGTACACCGCATTGGTGGTCAGCCCGCCCTGAGTCTTGAAGTTCTCGGCGGGCAACGCATAGAACGCGCGGAAAGCCAACGAATTGCCGTCCAGAAGCATCAGAGTCGGCTTCGTGTTTTCTGCGGCTGGGCTCACGGCCTTCACTCTAGGCACCGGCTACGACAGCCACTAAAATGGAACACGTTTCAGTTTGGCGGCCGGACTGGGTACGCTGACCGCGTGTCAGATTCTGCACTCTCGATGCAACCCGCGGTCGACGGATGGTTCGCCATCGATGGGTCCGGTGACCCCTATCTGATCGGCGGCAAGTGTCATCAATGCGGCACCTACGTGTTTCCGCCCCGCGCCAACAATTGTCCCAACCCGGGATGCAGCGGTGACGAGCTTGCGCAGGTGCCGCTGTCGCGTCGCGGCCGGTTGTGGAGCTACACCGAGAACCGGTACGCCCCCCCACCGCCCTATCCCTCGCCCGATCCGTTCGAACCGTTTGCCGTTGCCGCCGTCGAGTTGGCCGCCGAGGGGCTGATCGTGCTGGGCAAAGTCGTCGAAGGCACGCTGGCCGCCGACCTGAGAGTCGGCATGGAGATGGAATTGGTCATCATGCCGCTCTACGTGGACGACGACGGCGTCGAACGCGTCGTCCACGCCTGGAGGATCCTCTGATGGCCGAATCCGTCTACATCCTGGGCGCGGGTATGCACCCGTGGGGAAAGTGGGGCCGCGACTTCACCGAGTACGGCGTGGTCGCAGCGCGTGCTGCATTGGCCGATGCCGGACTGGACTGGACCCAGGTCCAGCTGGTAGCCGGTGCCGACACCATTCGCAACGGCTATCCGGGCTTCGTGGCAGGTGCGACATTTGCCCAGAAGCTGGGATGGAACGGCGTGCCCGTCAGCTCAAGCTACGCCGCCTGCGCCAGCGGTTCGCAAGCGCTGCAGAGCGCCCGCGCGCAAATCCTCGCCGGCTTTTGCGACGTGGCGCTCGTCATCGGCGCCGACACCACCCCCAAGGGTTTCTTCGCGCCCGTGGGCGGCGAACGCCGCAACGACCCGGACTGGCAACGCTTCCACCTCATCGGCGCGACCAATACGGTGTACTTCGCACTGCTGGCCAGGCGACGAATGGACCTGTACGGCGCCACGCTGGAGGACTTCGCACAGGTCAAGGTCAAGAACGCACACCACGGCCTGGACAACCCCAACGCCCGCTATCGCAAAGCGGCATCCGTGGAGGACGTGCTCGCAAGCCCGGTGGTCTCCGATCCGCTGCGGCTGCTCGACATCTGCGCGACGTCCGACGGGGCCGCCGCGCTGATCGTGGCGAGCAAGTCGTTCGCAGAAAAGCACCTCGGATCCCTGACAGGGGTACCTTCGGTGCGCGCGATCAGCACCGTCACCCCGCGCTACCCGCAGCACCTACCGGAACTGCCCGATATCGCGACCGACTCGACCGCTGTGGTCGCCGCCCCCGAACGGGTGTTCAAGGACCAGATCCTGGACGCCGCGTATGCCGAGGCAGGCCTCGGACCCGAGGATTTGAGCCTTGCCGAGGTTTACGACCTGTCCACCGCGCTGGAACTGGATTGGTATGAGCATCTGGGGCTGTGCGCGCGGGGTGAGGCCGAGCAGCTGTTGCGCAGCGGCGCCACGACCATCGGCGGCCGGATCCCGGTCAACGCCTCCGGTGGGTTGGCCAGCTTCGGCGAGGCCATCCCCGCGCAGGCGATCGCACAGGTCTGCGAGCTCACCTGGCAGCTGCGGGGGCAGGCGACGGGCCGCCAGGTCGAGGGCGCCACCGTCGGCATCACCGCCAATCAAGGCCTGTTCGGCCACGGCTCGTCGGTCATTGTCGCCCGCTAGCGCTGGCCGAGAAATGCTGTTGCACAGGACTGTTAAACGACCCGATACATCCAGATCAGCGCGTCCTGCAGGTTGCCGTCAGCGGTCCACCGATACCGGCCGGCAAAGCCCTGACCGTCGTACCCACGAACAAAGTCCAGCAGCGCTGGACGAGTGATCGCCCCGGAGTCGATTCCCCGGAGCAGGATCGTGCCCAAGTCGTAGGCCTCGACGCTGAACGCGCCCGGTGGTTGGTCGAACTCGCGGCTGTACTCATCGGCGAACCCGGGCGGGGCCGGGCTACACGGGCAGGCCAGCACTGCTCCCCTGGCCGCCGGACCCGCCTCCTCGACGAACGTCGCACTCTTCACACCGTCGGCGCCGACAAAGGCGCCGTTGAAACCTCCCGCCCGCAGCTGCTCGACGAATGGAACGGCCTGCCGGTAGCGTCCGGTGAAAAATACCGAATCTGGTGCGGCAGAGTTGATTTGGGTCACGATCTCAGAGAAGTTGGTGTCATCCGGCCTGATCGTGATGTTGCACGACGAATCAGCCATGGCGCCAAGGATTTCACGCACGACGGTGGCGAGTCCGAGACCGTAGTCGGAGTTGTCGTCGATGACACACACCTTGCGGTGACCGAGGGTCCGGGTCATGTAGTTGGCGACGGCCGAGCCCTGCACCTCGTCGCTCGCCACTCCGCGGAAAAACGTCCGCCACCCCTGTTTACTCAGCGCCGGACTGGTAGCCGACGGAGTCACCGCAACCAGACTGGCCCGGTCGAACACCGCGCCGACTGCCAGCGTCTCGGTGGAGGTCGCCGGCCCCACCAGGCCGACGGTGTAGGCGTCGTCGACGATCTGAGCGGCCAGCTCCGGATCATTGGCCGGATTTCCTTCGGTATCAAAAGGTTTCAACTGCACCTGACACGCTGGGTTGACTGCGTTGTGCTGGTCGACGGCCAGCTGCACGCCGTTCTTGACGGCGACGCCCAAGGCAGCGTCGGGCCCCTCGAGCTCACCTACCATGGCGATCGACAACGGCGGACACACCGCCGTGCCGTCTCCGGCCGGGGTGACAGGTTCCGGCCGGTCCAGCACCTCTACTGCTGCGCCGTCGCGGTCGATCTGGGCTTGCGGATCGATTCTCAGGTCATTCGCCGACGGCCCGGGGCCCGCCGGCGGCCCAGCGCACGCCGCCGACCCTACCGCCAGCAACGCTGCCGAACCGAGCACGAGCGCGCTCAGTACCCGACGACAGCGCACCTAGTCTCCTCATGGCCGCGAAATACCGCGGCCGGGGCCGCGGGCTCCGGTAGAACATAGCAACGATGCCGCGATCGTCAGCACAGCGAACGACGCGACGAGCACGATCAGTGGCAGCAGTGACATACACCAATAAGATCGCGCTAACCCGCGGCGGGAAACCGCCAAACATGATCGATACGCGCGCGGGGCATCCAGAAATCGGCCGCGCGCACTGGAAGGCTATACAGTCGCCCCGGACGAAACCAGACAGTCAACTGAAACGCATCGACACAAGCATCGGAGGTGGTCCTCGCAGTGAGCCGGTGTGCTCGGGTGGCCCCACGGTGCCTGCTCATGGTCGCGTTCGTCGTGTTGACGGCGTTCCTGGGCGCGGGCGTCGCGACGGCCCAAGACACCGAGTCTGCGCCGGTCGCGGGACGACTGGTCAACCTGGGCGAACCCGTGGCCGGCGCAACAGTGCGGGTCTTCGATGAGGCCGGGGATGAAGCCGCCGCCGCGACCTCCGACGAAAACGGTCGGTGGAGTCTTGAGTTACCGGTGGGCACCTATACTTTCGAGGTCGACAGCGAGAGCCTTCCCTCCGACGTAAGCGTGCAGAGCGCAGTAACCCGCGATGTCGCCGCTGGTCGTACGAACACGGTGGTGTTCCTCTTCGGGGAGGTACGCACCTCGATGGAAACGCCGATCTACGAGCGCGTCATCAGGCTCGCGATCGACGGCCTGCGGTTTGGCCTGGTCATCGCGGTCGCGGCTATCGGGCTCAGCCTCATCTTCGGCACGACCGGGCTCACCAACTTCGCCCACGGTGAGCTCGTAACCCTGGGGGCGGTGTTCACCTGGACGTTCAACGTCACATTCGGCATTCCACTGCTCGGTGCCGCAGCGCTGGGCATCGTGGCCGGTATCGCAGTCGGATGGCTCAATAACGCGGGCATCTGGCATCCCCTGAGACGACGCCGAGTGGGCCTGATCCCGCAACTTGTCGTCTCCATCGGTGTGGCGATCAGTCTCCGCTACCTCATCCTCGCGCTCTTTTCCGATCGGACCCAGGCCTTCGCCGACTCCACCGTCAGCGCCCAGCGTCAATGGGGACCAATCGCAATCACCGACACCAACATGCTCACCATGGCCATCAGCGTGGCGGTCCTGATAGCCGTCGCTGTGATGCTGCAGAAATCCCCTATCGGAAAGGCGATGCGGGCGGTGTCGGACAATAGGGATCTCGCCGCGGCGTCCGGGATCAACGTCGAACGGGTGATCATGTTCGTGTGGTGCCTGGGCGGCGGCCTTTCCGCGCTCGGTGGCATCCTGTTCGCACTCTCAGAACTCGGCGGGCGGGTCCAGTGGGAAATGGGGTTCAAGCTGCTGTTGCTGATGTTCGCCGGCATCATTCTCGGCGGCCTGGGCACCGCTTATGGCGCGTTGCTGGGCTGCCTCGTCGTCGGCCTGTTCGTCCAGCTGTCGACGCTGGTCGTCAACCCCGATCTCAAGTACGTCGGCGGCCTGCTCATCCTGATCCTGATCCTCGTCGTGCGTCCGCAGGGCATCCTCGGTTCGCGGGAAAGGATCGGGTGAGGCTGCCGTGGACCTCGTCTCTGCCCTACAAACATCGTTCGCCCAGCTCATCGGGCCTTCGGCAATCTTCTATGCGCTGCTGGCCATCGGTCTGAACCTGCATTTCGGCTACACCGGTCTGCTGAACTTCGGCCAGATCGGGTTCGCCCTTCTCGGCGGCTACGGGGTCGGCATCATGACGGTGACCTATCAGCAGCCACTGTGGGTCGGGGTCATCGTCGGGCTGCTGGCGGCCGGTGCGCTGGCAGTGGTACTGGGCATCCCGACGCTGCGGCTGCGAGCGGACTACCTGGCGATCGCGACCATCGCCGCGGCCGAAGTACTGCGACTGATCTTCCGGTCGACGGCCTCGGACCCGGTGACCGGGTCGACGAATGGGCTGTACGGCTTCGCCGACCCCTTTACCCGGTTCAGCCCGTTCGACTCCAGCAAGCAGTACTCAATCCTGGGCGTGAACTTCGTCGGCGACGACGTCTGGGCGATGGTGGTGGGATGGACGCTCGTCCTGATTCTGTGCTTTTTCGTGTATCTGCTGTCCCACAGCCCATGGGGCCGGGTGCTGCGGGCCATCCGCGAGGATGAGGACGCCGCCCGCGCCCTCGGCAAGAATGTGTTCGTCTACAAGCTTCAGGCCCTGATCCTCGGCGGGGTGATCGGCGGCATGGGCGGCGTTTTCAATGCCCTGCAGACGAAGTCGATCCACCCCGACTTCTACTCCACCGCCCAAACCTTCTACGCCTTCGGCGCTCTGCTGTTAGGTGGCGCCGCCACCGTCTTCGGCCCGGTGGTGGGCGCCATGTTGTTCTGGTTCCTGCTCGCGATCCCGGATGCAGTGCTGCGCCAAGCGATCGCGGGTCCCGACCCACTCCTGCCCCTGACCGATGCCCAGGTGGGCGCCACCCGATTCATCTTGCTCGGAATCCTGATCGCGGTCCTGATGGTGTTCCGACCACAGGGTCTGCTGGGACGAAAACGGGAGTTGCAGTTCGATGGTCGATGACGCGGACGACTCAGCGGCCTCAACCGCCGATCACCCCACCTGGCTCGACGCGACTGCGGCCGAACCGGGATCCTCGAAGCCCGATCCGATCTTGGTGATAGACGATGTTTCCCGATCATTCGGCGGCCTGAAGGCCGTCGACGTCGACCACTTGGAGGTGCAACGCGGAGCCATCACCGGACTCATCGGCCCGAACGGAGCGGGCAAGACGACGCTGTTCAACCTCCTCACCGGTTTCGACCGGGCCGACACGGGCAGCTGGAAGATCGACGGTAAGAACCTCAGTCGAATGCAACCGCACCGGGTGGCGCGCCACGGTGTCGTCCGTACGTTTCAGCTCACCAAGGCGCTGGCGCGGATGACGGTGCTCGACAACGTCAAGCTCGGGGCGCAGCACCAAACCGGCGAACGGATTCTGTTCTCGCTACTGCCCCCGACCTGGCGCAGCCAAGAAGCCCAAATCACCGAGCGGGCGCTCGAAATGCTGCACCGGTTCAAGCTCGACACGAAGGCCCAGGACATGGCCGGGTCGTTGTCGGGCGGGCAGCGCAAGCTGCTCGAGATGGCCAGGGCTCTGATGAGTGACCCCAAGATCGTCATGCTCGACGAACCCATGGCCGGGGTCAACCCGGTGCTGACCGAAAGCCTGCTCGAGCACGTGAAATCCCTACGCGAAGAAGGGATGACGGTCGTCTTCGTCGAGCACGACATGGATGTGATCCGCGACATCAGTGACTGGGTGGTCGTGATGGCTCAGGGCTCGATCATCGCCGAGTCTCCACCTGACGGGCTCGCCGACAACCACGCGGTAGTCGACGCATATCTCGGCAGCCACCATGATCAGCTCCTGGAGTTCGACGACCGCGGCAACCCGGTCGGTGCGACAGCAGAACTGGCGAAACAGATCGAACAGGCGGTCATGGCCGAGACCGGCGGCGACACGCGATGAGCGAAGTCCCCGACCGGCACACCGAGTTATCGCCCGCCGAGATGGCGGCGACCCCCGAGGAGCACGCACGCCTGGCGCAGGGTTCATTGCTGCGGGCCGACCACCTGGTTGCCGGTTACCTTCCGGAAGTCGACATTCTGCGCGGCTGCGACCTGTTTCTGCGCGACGGCGAGATCGTCGGCATCATCGGCCCCAACGGAGCGGGCAAGTCCACACTTCTCAAGGCGTTGTTCGGCCTCATTCCGGTGCGATCGGGATCGGTCAC
>JAGQTR010000161.1:0-301 GCA_020438915.1 Mycobacterium sp. | reverse complement strand
ATCTACCTGCGCCGTTCGAAGTTCGCCGCCCGGTTCGCGGTTGTCAGCGAGCTGTTCCCGCTGCTGGGACAGCGGCGCAAAGTCAAGGCTGGGGCGTTGTCCGGGGGCGAGCGTCAGATGGTCGCGGTGGGTCGGGCTCTGATGCTGGAGCCATCGGTGTTGCTCCTGGACGAGCCGTCGGCAGGGTTGTCACCGATGTTTCAGGACGAGGTGTTCATCCGCTGCAAGCAGATCAACGCCGCCGGTGTCTCGATCATCATGGTCGAGCAGAACGCGCGGCGCTGTCTGCAGATCTGTGACC
>JAGQTR010000160.1 GCA_020438915.1 Mycobacterium sp. | reverse complement strand
CGATCGTGACCACCGCCCGTACCAACGCCGAGGGCAAGGCGCTGCTCGATGCCTTCGGTTTCCCGTTCAAGCGTGAGGGGCAGAGCTGATGGCCAAGAAGGCACTCATCAACAAGGCCAACAAGAAGCCCAAGTTCAAGGTTCGCGGCTACACGCGCTGCAACCGGTGCGGTCGCCCGCACGCGGTGTACCGCAAGTTCGGTCTCTGCCGCATCTGCCTTCGCGAGATGGCGCACGCCGGCGAGCTACCGGGCGTGCAGAAATCCAGCTGGTAACAGCGCCAAACGACCACTCACTACAACAGGTTGCGGTAGGCCTCCCGACACTCATCGGGCAGGAACCGCCGCGAGAAAGGTGAACCGGCTGTCATGACCATGACGGACCCGATCGCAGACTTCCTAACCCGTCTGCGCAACGCCAATTCGGCGTACCACGACGAAGTGACCCTGCCGCACAGCAAGATCAAGGCCAACATCGCCGAGATCCTCAAGTCGGAGGGCTACATCACCGACTTCCGCACCGAGGATGCCCGCGTTGGCAAATCCCTGGTGGTGCAACTGAAGTACGGTCCGAGCCGGGAACGCAGCATCGCCGGCCTACGCCGGGTGTCCAAGCCCGGTCTGCGGGTGTACGCGAAGTCCACCAATCTGCCGCGGGTGCTCGGTGGCCTCGGCGTGGCGATCATCTCCACGTCCTCGGGTCTGCTCACCGACCGCCAGGCATCACGACAGGGCGTGGGCGGCGAAGTCCTCGCGTACGTCTGGTAGCGGGGAGGAAAAGCAATGTCGCGTATTGGAAAGCAACCCGTACCGATTCCCGCCGGGGTCGACGTGTCCATCGACGGTCAGAAAGTGTCCGTCAAGGGCCCCAAGGGCACTCTGGAGTTGGCAGTCGCCGAACCGATCTCGGTGTCGCGCGATGACGACGGCGCCGTCGTGGTGGCCCGACCCGACGACGAGCGACGCAACCGCTCGCTGCACGGACTCTCCCGGACGTTGGTCGCCAACCTCGTCACCGGTGTCACCGAGGGGTACACCACCAAGATGGAGATCTTCGGCGTCGGGTACCGCGTGGTGGCCAAGGGCAACACCCTGGAGTTCGCACTGGGCTACAGCCATCCGGTGGTGATCGAGGCCCCCGAGGGCATCACCTTCGCGGTGGAGACACCCACCAAGTTCTCGATCTCGGGTATCGACAAGCAGAAGGTCGGACAGATCTCGGCGAACATCCGCCGCCTGCGCCGCCCAGACCCATACAAGGGCAAGGGCGTTCGCTACGAGGGTGAGCAGATCCGCCGCAAGGTCGGAAAGACGGGTAAGTAAATGGCTAGCACAACCAAGGCCGCCGCGGGTAAACCGGGGCAGAGCACCACTGTCGGCAAGAACGTCAGCGAGACACGACGCACCTCGCGGCTGCGTCGCCACGCCCGGCTGCGGAAGAAGGTCTCCGGTACCGCCGAGCGACCCCGCCTGGTGGTCAACCGCTCGGCGCGTCATATCCACGTGCAGTTGGTGGATGATCTGGCGGGCGTCACGCTGGCCGCGGCGTCCTCCATCGAAGCCGACGTGCGAGCCGTCGACGGAGACAAGAAGGCCCACAGCACCCGGGTCGGTCAGCTCATCGCCGAGCGGGCGAAGTCTGCCGGTATCGACGAGGTCGTGTTCGACCGCGGTGGGTATTCCTACGGCGGACGGATCGCGGCCCTGGCCGATGCTGCGCGCGACGGCGGACTGAAGTTCTAGATGAAGACCTTGATGATGAAGACTGAGAGGAATGCATGATGGCCGAGCAGGCTGTTGGAGCCGGCGGGCCTTCGAGCGCAGAAGGCCGCGACGGCAGGGGAGGCCGCTCCGATGACCGGCGCGGTCGCCGTGACGATCGCGGTGGCCGCGGCGGCCGTGACGGTGGCGAGAAGAGCAACTTCCTCGAACGCGTCGTCGCGATCAACCGGGTGTCCAAGGTGGTCAAGGGCGGTCGCCGGTTCAGCTTCACCGCGTTGGTGATCGTCGGAGACGGCGCCGGCATGGTCGGCGTCGGGTACGGCAAGGCCAAGGAGGTTCCGGCCGCGATCGCCAAGGGAGTCGAGGAAGCCCGCAAGAACTTCTTCCGTGTCCCGTTGATCGGTGCCACCATCGTCCACCCGGTCCAGGGTGAGGCAGCAGCCGGTGTGGTGATGCTGCGCCCCGCCAGTCCCGGTACCGGCGTGATCGCCGGTGGTGCCTGCCGCGCGGTGCTGGAATGCGCTGGCGTGCACGATGTCTTGGCCAAGTCGCTGGGCAGTGACAATGCGATCAACGTGGTGCACGCCACGGTCGCCGCGCTGAAGATGATTCAGCGCCCCGAAGAGGTCGCGGCCCGCCGCGGTCTGCCGATCGAAGATGTAGCGCCCCCGGCCATGCTCAGGGCCCGCCGCGAGGCGGAGGCTCTGGCCACCGGCGCAGCGCGTGAGGGAACGGCGTAACACCATGGCAGAACTCAAGATCACCCAGGTGCGCAGCACCATCGGTGCGCGCTGGAAGCAGCGCGAGTCGCTGCGGACCCTGGGGCTGCGCAAGATCCGCCAGTCCGTGGTTCGGGAGGACAACCCCCAGACCCGTGGACTCATCAAAACCGTTCACCATCTCGTGACGGTTGAGGAGGTCTGACAAGTGATCAAGCTGCACGATCTGCGTCCCGCACCGGGCTCGAAGACGGACAAGACCCGGGTGGGTCGCGGCGAGGGCTCCAAGGGCAAGACCGCCGGCCGCGGTACCAAGGGCACCAAGGCACGCAAGAACGTCCCGGTGGTGTTCGAGGGTGGCCAGATGCCTATTCACATGCGGCTGCCCAAGCTCAAGGGCTTCAAGAACCGCTTCCGCACCGAGTACGGCGTGGTCAACGTCGGCGACCTCAACAAGTTGTTCCCCAATGGCGGCGCCGTCGGTGTCGAGGAGTTGGTGGCCGCCGGTGCGGTGCGCAAGAACGTACTGGTGAAGGTTCTCGGCGACGGCAAGCTGACCGTCAAGGTCGACATCACCGCCAACAAGTTCAGTGCCACCGCGCGCGAGAAGATCACCGCTGCCGGTGGTAGCGCCACGGAGCTGTAACGGCGGTAACGTCAGCGATAGCCGGCGCGATTAACCGTTGTGCGTGTCGATACCCAGGAGAAGCCCATGATCGCTCACCGTCGTGCAGTCGCGGTGGCGATGATCGCGGCCGGCTTCTCGATGTTCGCCGGGGCGACGGCCCAGGCCGACACCCCCGATGAGCGGTTCACCGAAGCGGTGACCGCCCTGGGCATCGACGTTGCGCCCGACACCGATCTGCCCGCGGTGGGCCAACAGGTCTGCGACATGCTCACCTCTGCGGTGGTGGGCAACGTCAACCCGGTGCCGGCGGTGCGCGGGGTGGTGACCACCTTGGCCAACAGTGGCATGGAGCGTGAGCAGGCGGTGGGCTTGATGCGGGCGTCGGTGGGCATCTATTGCCCAAAGTACGGGCGGTTTGTCGGACGCTGACCGTCGGTAGGGTGAGACGCATGTTCTCTTTCCTGCCCGCTGTCCCCGGTGTCACCGATATTCGGGCACTGGCCCGAAAGGTGGACACCGCCCGCCATCACGGCGTTCCCAACGGCTGCATCCTCGAGCTCGACCTCCAGTCGGCTCCGGCCGAGACCGGTGGTTTCGATCCGCTGATGCTGATCAACGGTGCGGGTAAGCCACTGCTGCTGGCCGAGGCGGTCGCGGCCATCCATCGCGCCGCCGAGGATCCCCGGGTGGCGGGCCTGATCGCGCGCATCCAGATCCCGGCAGCCGCTCCGGGCCCGGTTCAGGAACTCCGCGAGGCGATCGTGGCGTTCTCAGCCACCAAGCCCTCTCTCGCCTGGGCCGAGACGTATCCGGGCACGCTGTCCTACTACCTGGCCTCCGGGTTCGGTGAGGTGTGGATGCAGCCGTCGGGAACCCTCGGGCTAGTCGGGTTCGCCACCAGCGCCCTGTTTCTGCGCGACGCGCTGGCCAAAGCCGGGGTTGAGGCGCAGTTTGTCGCGCGCGGCGAGTACAAGTCGGCGGCAAACGTTTTCACCCAGGACAGCTACACCGAGGCTCATCGCCAGGCCGACGGCCGACTCGTGGAGAGCCTGCACACCCAAGTGTGGCAGGCAGTATCGGCGTCCCGCGGGATTGAGGGGGCCACACTGGACGGGCTGGCCGACACCGCGCCGCTGCTGCGCGACGACGCAGTGGCCGCCGGACTCGTCGACCGCATTGGTTTCCGCGATGAGGCCTACGCGCGGATCGCGCAACTGAGCGCGCCGGACCCGCAGTCCGATGTCACCGACGCCGACGGTGACGACGCGCCCCCGAGGTTGTTCCTGGCGCGCTACGCCAGGGCCAAGGGGCCGTCGGTAGCGCTGCCAGGGGTCAGGAAGCGGCCGACGATCGCCGTCGTCACGCTTGCCGGGCCGATCGTCAGCGGACGCGGCCGTCAGATGTCGCCGCTGGGATCGCCGAGCGCCGGCGGGGACACCGTCGCGGCCGCACTGCGCGAAGCCATCGCCGACAGCAGCGTCGCGGCGATCGTGCTCCGGGTCGACAGCCCCGGTGGGTCGGTCACCGGATCGGAGACCGTGTGGCGGGAAGTCGTTCGCGCTCGGGAGGCGGGCAAGCCGGTGGTGGCGTCGATGGGGGCGGTCGCGGCGTCCGGGGGCTACTACGTGTCGATGGCCGCCGACGCGATCGTCGCCAATCCCGGCACCATCACCGGTTCGATCGGTGTGGTCACCGGCAAGCTGGTGGCCGCCGGACTCAAGGGGCGCCTGGGTGTGGGGTCCGACAGCGTGCGCACCCATGCCAACGCCGACGCCTGGTCGGCCAACGCGCCGTTCACCGACGAGCAGCATGCCCTGGTGGAGGCGGAAGCAGACCTGTTCTACACCGACTTCGTCGCACGGGTGGCCGACGGCCGGGGGCTGAGCGTCGAGGAGGTCGACGAGGTCGCCCGCGGCCGGGTATGGACCGGTGCCGACGCAGCCGAGCGCGGTCTGGTCGACGAGCTCGGCGGCCTGCGCACCGCGATCCGGCGGGCCAAGGTTCTCGCCGGGGTCGACGCCGACGATGAGGTGAGCATCCATAACCTGCCGGGTTCTTCGCTGCGGGACATGTTGTGGCCCAAGCCTTCTTCGCAGCCGGCGGCGGCCTCGGTGCCCGACGCGGTGGCAGCCTTGGCGGTGGCGACAGCAGCCGGGGTGGTCGACGGCACGCAGCGGTCGTTGAGTGGGACCAACGCACTGTGGCTGGGGGAGTGGCGGTTTTAGTCCCGCTGCGCCGGGTAATGCCCGCTGACGTAGACGATCTCGCCGAGTACGTCGTCGTCCTCGGCTTTCGGCACCGGGATGCCGAACTTCTCGAACAATTCATCTCGGGGTGAACCCGCTACCTGCCAACCGCTTTCGGCCAGATACTGCATCACGTGGCTGCGCCGGCCCGCGTACACCAGTGACGCCATGTCGATGTCGAGACCCAGTTCGGCCAGCGGCGCCGACATCTCGCGAGCTTTCTCGGCGTCGAAATCCAGGATCCCCGGCACGTATTCGGTACCCACCGCACTGCCGGTCGCGGAATGCCGGGTGATCAGGTCGAACAACCGGTCCTGGGCCTCCGGTGGCAGGTAGATCAGCAGGCCTTCGGCCAACCATGCCGTCGGTTGCGAATCGTCGAATCCCGCCCTCTGCAACGCCGTCGGCCAGTCCTCACGCAAATCGATCGATACCGTCCGGCGCGTGGCGGTGGGACGGGCACCGAGGTCGGCCAATGTCTGCGTCTTGAACGCGATGACGTCGGGTTGGTCTATCTCGTAGACCACGGTGCCGTCGGGCCAAGGCAGCCGATAGGCCCGCGCATCCAACCCGGACGCCAGGATGACCACTTGTCGGATGCCGGTCGCGGTGGCTGCCATCAGGTAGTCGTCGAAGTACTTCGTGCGCACCGCCATCGCATCGATCATCGATTGAGCACGGTCGGGGGAGCCGCCAGGAATCTGAGAGAGGTCCAGCGTGCCGTCGAGCATCGCGGAGAAGAAGTCCAGACCCACCGCCCGGACCAACGGTGCGGCGAACGGATCATCGATCAGGCTCTGTGGGGCTGCCGATGCCATCGCCCGGCCCGCGGCCACCATCGTCGCCGTGACGCCGACACTGGAGGCCAGATCCCACGAATCGTCACCGGTGCGCACCATGTCCACCGCTAGCTGGTCGCGGTCACATAGACGACGTTGGCGAACCCGTGCTCGTCGTCGAGTGGGGCCAGCCCATAGCGGGTCAGCAACTCGCTGGCAGGTACGGCGTCGACTGACCAACCGTGGCCCGCCAAATAGTCGACGACTTCCGCACGGTCACCGAGAAACACCAGTTCGGAGAAGTCGATGTCGAAGCCGTGGTCCCGCCAGCGCGCGGTGGAGTCCTGCATTCGCTGGCGGACTTCTTCGTGCTCAGTGGCCTCTTGGACGGGTACCCCCTCGGCCGCCAGCCGGCTGCCCGCGGGACTGAGCTCGCTGATCAGGTCCAGCAGCCGGTCCTGCGCCTCCGGCGGCAGATAGCCGAGCAGGCCTTCGGCGATCCAGGCCGTGGGTCGGGAGGCGTCGAACCCGGCCTCGGCCAGCGCCGCCGGCCAATCCTGGCGCAGGTCGACGGCAACCGCTCGCAGGTCGGTGCTCGGATGCGCGCCCAGCCCGCTCAACGTCGTCGTCTTGAAGGTGATGACGTCGGGTTGGTCGATCTCGTAGAGCACCATGCCCTCAGGCCACGACAGCCGGTATCCGCGGGCGTCCAGGCCCGAGGCCAGAATCACGGCTTGGCGGATACCCGCGGCGGTGGCGGCGGCGAAGAAGTCGTCGAAGAACCGGGTACGCGCGGCCATCCCGTCGGCAAAGCGGCTCATACCGACCGGCGACTCGCCATCGGAGCCGTCACCGTCGAGATCGGCGGCCGTGAGCTCGCCGGAGGCCAGCCGGGTGAAGAAGTCGACGCCGACCGCGCGCACCAGGGGCTCGGCGAACGGATCGTCGATCACCGCATCGGCGGATTTGGAAGCGACCGCCCGGGCCGCCGCGACCATCGTCGCGGTGGCGCCCACGCTGGAGGCGAGGTCCCAGGTGTCGTTTTCGGTGCGTGCCATTGTGGACCCCTGTGCAGAATCGCGATCTTAGTTAGGTGAGGTAATGAGCTGAGTTCGACTCTACGCTTGCGGTCCGGCACTCGGATTCGGGCCGGAGAAGATGCAACTGTTAGTCTCGTAGACTGTTTGAACGCGTGACTTGCGCAGGCCGTATGCCTGCTCGTGCCGTCGCGCGCACGCCCTAACGCCATACCTGACCAAGACCGCTGGTCACACCAGCCAAAGAGCACGCCGCAATCGTCACTCGGCCGTGCAGGAGGAAAGAGTGCTCTCGGCTTTCATTTCTTCGCTCAGAACCCCGGACCTGAGGCGAAAGATCCTGTTCACGCTGGGTATCGTCGTTCTGTACCGGATCGGAGCCTCGGTTCCGTCCCCAGGCGTCAACTACCCCAACGTGCAGCAGTGCATCGCCGAGGTCAGCGGCGGTGAATCGGGGCAGATCTACTCGCTGATCAACC
>JAGQTR010000159.1 GCA_020438915.1 Mycobacterium sp. | reverse complement strand
CCCGACACCGACGGCGCCCACCGACAACGACAGCACCCACGGTCGGTTTCACCTCTTTGGCATGCGGCACGCCCTGGCTCTCGGGGCGAGAGAACCGCCGATACTGCGACCAGCGGATGAAAACGGCTGCCTCGCAGCTATTTCGGGGCGTTCAAGTTATTCAGAGCCCACTGCGCACCGCGATTCAGCGGCACCGGTGCGGTATCGCGTGCCGTGTCGAGGCTGATGCCCTTGGCCGCACTTACCACCTGCTCCAATTGCGGTTTGCGTTCGAACAGGATCTTGGTGAGCACACAGGCCAGGTTGGCGTCGAGATCGTCGCGCACCAGCAACAAGTTGGCCACCACAATCGTCTTGACGTCGGCGGGCAACCCGTAGGCGGCGGCCGGAATCACACCTTCTTCATAGGCTGGGCTCACCTTCTGCATGTTGGCCAACTGCCCGGCGATATCGACGAACGTGACGTCCCCACGGGCCGACGTCAACAGATCGGTGATCCCCGGGGTCGGTAAACCACCGGACCAGAACATCGCATCGATCGCGCCGTCCTTCATCCCGTCGACCGTCTTGGTGAGGTCCAGTCGCTGAGCGGCGACGTCGGATTCCGGGTTCAAGCCGGCAGCCGCCAACAAGCGATTGGCGATGACCTCGGTCCCCGACCCTGGTGAGCCGGTGGACACCCGCTTGCCGCGCATGTCGGCGATGGACGTGATCCCACTGTCGGTTCTGGCGATCACCTGGGTGTAATTGGGATAGATACGTGAAATCGCTTGCACAGGCTGGCTATTGCCTTCGAAGCTACCCTTGCCCTGCACGGCGTCGGCGGCGCTGTCGGCGAGCGAGAACGCCACCTGATAGCTTCCGCCGACCAGTTGTTGGATGTTCTGCACCGATGCCCCCGTTTCGGCGGCTGTCGCCTTCACCTTGCCGTCGGTGCCGGCCGAGATCTGCTCGGCATAGGCATTTCCGAGGGAGAAGTACACCCCGGTGGCGTTCCCGGTCGCGATACTCACCCGGGTGTCGGTGCTGACTTCGCAGGTGATCTCGCCTCCGGAGTCAGCGCTGGGTGCGTCCTGTCTGCCACCACAACCCGTGGCAGCGGTGCCCGTAAGCATCAGCGCTGCGATCACCGCGACGGCTCTGGCCGCACCACTCATGTCTTTCTCCTCTTGTCGATGACAGTCAGCGCGACTGCACAGAGCAGACACGCCAATCCCGCCGCGATGGTAGCGGGATCGAGAAACAGCAGCAGCATGGCCGCGCAGCCGGTGAGAATGCGGGCAATCGGTCGCATGGCCCCCACACCGAGCACCCACCCACCGGCGGCGAAGGACAGGGATGCGATCCCCGCGCAGGCGGCGGCGCAGGCCCACACCACTCCGATCACCGGTCCGCGTCCCAGCAGATACTCGCCGGGACCGGTCAGCACGAACACTATGGGCACCAGGAACGCCGGTGCGGCATACCGCAACGTCTGCCACATCGTCGGGATCGCCCGGCCGCCGGTGACGGCCGAGGCACCGACGGCCGCCAGCGCTGTCGGCGGCGTGACTTCCGAAAGCACCGAGTAGTAGAAGACGAACATCGCGGCCGCGGGGGCCGGGACGTCAAGCGCCAGCAGGGCCGGGCCGATGATGACCCAACCGATGACGAACGACGCGGTCACCGGTATCGCCAGTCCCAGCACGGCCAGTGCCACCGCGGCGAACACGGCCGTCAGCGCCAGCATCACCGTGCGGTTGTCGGTGAGCGCGTCGACGCCGCCGACCAGCACTGAGGAAAACTGGGCCCCCAGGCCGGTTTTCGTGGTCATCGCGGTGATCACCCCGGCGGCGGCACATACGGCGACGACTGGGAGCACACCGCGGACACCGGCGCTGAGCGCGTCGAACAGTCGTCGGGGTGTCATCGCGTGGCGCCGATCGAGAAAGGACAGCAGGAAGGCCAGCGCGGTGGCATACACCACGGCCCGCGTCGCCGACATCCCGACGGCCAGCAAGACGACTATCGCGATGAGCGAGGAGAAGTGATATCCGAAGCGGCCGAGCAACTTCCAAGCGGACTCGGCATCAAGGTAGGACGCCCGCATCCCAAACCGGCGGGCGTCGATCTCAACGGCCAACAGGATGCCGAGGTAGTACAGAACGGTGGGGATCGTCGCCCAGCCGAGCACCGTCAGGTATGGGACTTCGAGATATTCGGCGACGATGAATGCGGCCGCCCCCAGCGTCGGCGGCGACAGCAGCGCGCCAACTCCCGCCGCCGCCAGCACCCCGCCGGCGCGCTCGGGGCTGTAGCCGGCCTGCCGCATGATGGGCCAGGTGACCGCACCGACGCTGACTGCGGTGGCGGTGCCCGAACCGGAGACGGTGCCCAGCAGGAAACCCGACGCCACGGTGGTGCGGCCCGCGGCGCTACGCGAGCGCCGAAACGCTGCCACCGACAGGTTCACGAAGAATCGCGCACCACCGGACAGGTCGAGCACCGCGCCGTAGATCGTGAAGAGAACGATGTAGGTGGCGGCCACGTCCAGCGGGGTTCCGAAGAACCCACTGCCGGAGTTGTACAGCGCGTCCACGATCTGGTCGAAGTCCAGCCCGGCATGTGCGATGGCCCATCCCTGGGGCAGCAGACCGCCGTAGTACCCGTAGCCCAGGAACACCCCGCACACAATGGGCAGCGCCCAGCCCGTGGTGCGCCGGCAGGCCTCGAGAACGAGTATCAGCAGCATCGCGCCCATCGCCACATCGATGGGTTCCAGGAGCCCCTGTCGGTCCAGGAAGGCGTCGTAGCCGCCACCGCCGGATCCGATGGTAAAAGGCAGCAGCGGGTACAGGCAGACCAGCAGGGTGACCGCGGCGAGCAGCCAATCGAGGGCCCCGGGGCGGTCCTCCGGATCGAACCTCGGCAGGCCGGATCGGTAGACCAGGTACACCAGTGGCAGCGATCCGGCCAAGAACACGATCAGGTAGTACTGGCTGCCCTGCGATAACGGACGGAACACCTGCCAGATGGTCAGCACCGCGACCGTGAACGCGACGGCAGCGACCAGCCGGTTGGTTCCGCCGTGCAGCTGTCGACCAGGCTTCTCCTGGTCGTCGACCTGCGGCGGGCCCCCCTCCTCCGTCGGCGACGGGGATGGCGAGACCGTGGCTACCAGCATCGGCGTATCGCCAGGCACCTTCGACGAGCTTGCATCCATCGCATCGAACCGTAGGCCGCTCACCCCGCTTTGATGTGGATTTCATCCTCGAACCATGGATCACCGACACCGGCGAGTGGCGAGCTCAGATCGTTGCTGACGTGGCGGTTGCGCGCGAATAGCGGTTCGGGCCCTATGCTGTTGCTGGCATCGACAATGGAGGAAGTCCTGACGAACCGCCTATCGCCATGAGCACCCGGTGACCTACCGGCCGGTCGACATGACGGCTCCGGTATTTGCTGCCGGGCAAGCGCGCGGCCTCCACGGCGTCCCCGACTCCGCCGAAGACGACAGAACAGCCGGTGACGACCTGCCCCAGGTAGTCGTCGACACCATTACCGGCTTTCTCGAGACGCCGCGCGCCCGGGGCTGGATTCACCTCTATTCGGCCGCCACCGCGATCGTGGCCGGAGCCGCCCTGGTACCCGTCGCGTGGATCACCGTGTCCCCGAAAGCCGGCTGGGCAACTCTGATCTACGCCCTGGGGATCGTGGCGATGTTCGGGATCAGCGCCGCGTACCACCGAGTGCACTGGGTCTCGCCGGCGGCAGAGAAGTGGATGATGCGCGTCGACCACTCGGCGATCTTCGTCTTCATCGCGGCCAGCTATACCCCCTTTGCGCTGTTGGCGATGCCGGCGGCCACCGGCGCGCAAGCTCTTACCTTGGTGTGGACCGGAGCGGCTGCCGGAGTCGTACTCAAGATGTGCTGGCCGTCCGCACCCCGTTGGGTCGGGCTTCCCCTCTATTTGATGCTGGGCTATTCCGCGGTCTGGTTCGCCGGAACTCTGGTCGACGGTGCAGGCCTGGCCGTCGTCGCGCTGTTGGTCCTCGGTGGAGCGCTCTACAACATCGGCGCCGTGTTCTACGGCCTACGCTGGCCGAATCCGTGGCCCCGGACATTCGGTCATCACGAGTTCTTTCACGCGTTCACCGCCGCTGCGGCACTGTGCCACTACTTCGCGGCCTGGGGCCTGATCGTCTAACCGCACCTTAATCATCGAATCCGTCCAGAGGCGCACCGTCGAGGCGTCTGACCCGCTCGCTGACCGGCCGCCGCGGAGTCGCCGGCAGCGCATCGGCGTCGACGGGGGCCCAGCCGACCCGCACGAGCATCTGCGGATAGTAGCGCTCGTCGAAAATCTCCGACCGCAACATTCTCCGGGTTTCCGACACCTCCAGCACCTCCGACACCGGGCACGTCGCCAGCCCCCGGGTCGTCGCCGTCAGCAGCGCCGAGCTGGTCGCCTCTCCGGCGCGCAATCTACTCAGTCGATCATCGGCGGACGTTCCAAGGGCCAACAGGATGCCGCTGTCGTATTCCGGGGGTGCATTGGGGGGCTGATCCAATGCGGTGCCGGCGAAGACGCGCCCGGGCACGGCCGCCCTCGGATCCGACTCTGGAGTATTGCGCGCCGGCACCCCGTCGTTCGCCAGGCGGCGACCGCTCCAGGTCGTCAGCTCCTCCGCGTAATCGGAGTCCAGGGCGTGCTCCCACATCGCTTGAGTCAGAGTGGCCTTCAGGTCAGTGGTCGTCTCGACGCGCCGCAGAGATACGCCCATTCGCGCGACGCGGGCACCCATCCACGCGATGTCACCCAGGCTCACCGATCGCGAACTGAAGTTGCGCCGATCCGTGCGCCGTTGGGTGATCGCGGCCGCCAAGTCGATGTCGGCGTCACCGGCCGGCTGGCGACGCAACGTGACCGCGGCGAGGTGGTCGGGCTCTGCGGGGTTGGGTAGACGCCGAATCATTGCCTGCCAACCCATCGCAGCAAACGCTACGGCGCAATGATCGAGTACGGCGCCGCAGCTGACGATGAGATCACGCCCATCCGGATCGGTGTGGCTGAGATGCAGTGCGGGGTCGGCGAAAAGATGCAGACTGCCTTGCCCCACCCGCCATATCCAGGGCTGTGAATTGTGCACCGACGGTGCGCGGACCGCCAACGTCAGTGCCGCACGAATGGTGATCTCATCAGGGAACTGTGTGGCCATGATCGCCGACACCTCCGATATCGTCTCGAGCACTGAACGTCTTCGAGTTTGCTCCGGGCCGCTGGGGTTCGACAGGGACGGAAGTCCCGTCCGGCAGGGACCAATGCCCGGCGCGATGATCCGGTAGTAACTTTGGTCCTTGGTGCTGAAGCACATCGACTCACTGATCGCTGGACATGTTCGGCTAAGTTGTTGTCATGAGCGCTAAGTTGTTGTCATGAGCAAGGACGCCACTGACCGGCCGGTGACCATTCTTCCCGAAAGTGAATGCTGGCAATTGCTCTCGAGCGCCCCGCTTGGCCGGCTGGTGACCAGCGCCGACGGTTCACCGGAAATCTTCCCTGTCAACTTCGTTGTTCAAAACCGCACCGTGCTGTTCCGTACCGCGGAAGGAACCAAGCTCATCAGCAGTGCGATCAACAACCAGGTGCTTTTCGAAGCCGACGACTACAGCGCAGCCGAAGGATGGAGCGTCATCGTCAAGGGTGTGGCCCGCAGCCTGCACACCGACCAGGAGATCGAGGAAGCCGAGCGCGTCCAACTTCTTCCGTGGACCGCGACGGTCAAGGAGCACTACATCCGGGTGCTGCCGACGCGGGTCACCGGTCGCCGATTCCGCTTCGGTCGGGACGCCGACGTCAAGCCTCGGTAACGCCACCGGGCGGCTAACAGCAGTACTCGAGAGCTCAGGCGGAACCCAGCGCCAGGACCTCCTCGAAACCGGCTGCGAGGCAGTCGAAGAACACGTCACTGTCGGGGATCGCGCCGGTATCCACATCGATACCCAGCGTGCACACGTCAACGTAGGTCAACAGCGTGACGTTCACCGCCGACCCGATGGTCGGGCCGAAGGCGTACTGGGTCAGTACCTTCGCCCCGCCGAGGAACACCGGCACCGGAATCCCGGGGACGTCGCTGCACAGGAAGTCGACGTTGCGCAGCATCGAGCCGATGTACCACCGCGGCATCATGTTCATCGCACCGGCGATCCACTGGGTGTACGGCAGCGACTTCTCGTGCCGCACCTTTGTCGTTATCTCGTGGATCTGGCGGATCCGCTCAACCGGATCGGCGACACCGGCCGGCACATCGAACCGCATGATGGTGATCCGGTTGCCGCCCAGATCGTCGCCCTCTTGGCGCAGGCTCATCGGCATCGTCAGGTGTAGGTCGCCAACGGTGACGTCGTGCTTTTCGTGGTAGCGGCGCAATCCCCCGGCCACCGCCGCGACGAATGCGTCGTTCAACGCTCCGCCGCCGTGGTGAGCCGCGGCGCGGAGCTGCCCGAACGGGACCTCCAGGACACCGAGTCGACGGGTCAGGCTTCGCCTGCTCATCAAAGGCGAGCCCCGCCGATTCACCGGCCGCATCGTCCGATAGATAGACGCAGCCAGTCCCGCTGCCGACGATACGGTGTCGACCGGCCGCACGATGCCCCGCGAAATCAGCTTTGGCGCCGTCTTCAGCGTGCCCATCAGCGCGTTGCCCACCAAACGGGCGTCGTACCGCGCGGTCTCGCGGTAACCCCGCAGCCACGGCGGTGGAGGCACTTCGGGCAACGCCGCCACCGGTCCGTGCTGCTCACCGACCTCCGACAGGTCGAAGAGGATCATCGCGATCTGGACTCCCCCGACACCGTCGGTCAGCGCATGGTGGAACTTGAGGATCATTGCCGCGCAGCCATTTTCAAGACCGTCGACCAGTGTGGCCTGCCACAGCGGACGGGCCCGGTCGAAGTCCTCCATCGCTGCGACCCGCGCGATCTCCAGCACCGTGTCGGTGGTCGCGGGCGCGGGGGCGGTCACTCTGCGCATGTGGAAGTCAAGGTCGAAGTCCGGCGCCTGCTCCCACCGCGGCGGCGCGGGCGGCGGAGACGGGACAACGCGCTGTCGCAGCATCGGCACGGTGCGCGAGATGACCTCGAAGCGATCACGCACCTCGTCCCAGTCCGGTGATCGGTTCAGCAGGATGACCGTCACCACGGTCGAACGCAGCGCGGGATCGCTTTCCATAGCCCAGGTGAACGCGTCACTGTTACGCATGAAATCCGTCATCGCAGATCAGCACCCACGCGCGCGTGCCCCTCCGAGGGAGAGTCACAGGATGAGCGTTCCAGACCGGCCAGGCGTTGCACCCCGTCTTCGATCCCACGGGCGAGGGCATCGATGTCGGGTGCGCTGTCGTAGTCGGCGGTGATGCCGAAGGAGAACCGACCGGCATAGCTGAGCATCGCGATACCGGTGCGCAGCTGCAACGCGATCGGCGGTATGGGCAGAATTTCCGATACCTTTCGACCCAACATTCGTTGCTGCCCGCGGGGACCCGGAACATTGGTGGCCAACGCCGCCACCGAGTTCTGCGGGAGCCGCGTGAGGATTCGAATGGTCCACGCCGAGAGCGCAAACGGCATACTGCCGGCCGCAGCGAACACCGCACCACCGCCTTCTCGCTGACCACTGCCCTTGGCGCGGCTCAACCGTCGGTGCACGATCTCCAGCTGTTTGACCGGATCGGGTTCATCGACCGGCAGCAGCGGCAGCATGGCCGATACCCGATTGTCGGTGACATCGATGTCGTCGAGCGAACGCATCGACACCGGAACCAGCGTGCGCAGCGCATGTGGTCCGGGTATCTCGCCGCGGTCGAGCAGCATTGTCCGGTAGCTGTTGGTGATGGCCGCCAGCGCGACGTCATTGAGCGTCACGTCGAAGTCCTGGCATACCTTCGTCATGACGGCGAGGTCGACGATCGCGGCACTGTAGCGACGCATCCGGGTCACGGGTCCGTTCAGCGACGACTCCTGGCCTGCGGTGAGCACGTGGGCGGTGAGCTCGGCTGCCCCGACGACGGCGTGTTCCGCGGCGCTGGTGGCCGCGAGTGTCGCACGCCAGACATCGCCCATCCAGGTCAGCGGGTTGAGCCTCGGGCGCAGCAGACCGACGATCGAACGTTCCGGTTGCTGCGCGGCACCGATATCGGTGGCGAAGGTCTCGCCGGCACCGTCGTCGGTCAATCTCGCCAGCATCTGCGCGGTGGCGATGCCGTCGGCGATGCAATGGTGGATCTTCATCACCATCGCCCACCGATCAGCAGCCAGCCCTTCGATGATCCAGCATTCCCACAGCGGCCGATCGCGGTCGAGCCGTTGCTCCATGATGCCGGCGATCATCGCAAACAGTTCAGAGTCCGCGCCCGGGTGCGGCAACGCGACGCGATGAAGGTGGTGTGCGATGTCGAAATGCGGATCTTCGACCCATTCCGGTGCGGCGAGGTCGAACACCCGGCTGTGCAGAATCTGAGTGCACCGCGGAATACGATGCGCCCGTTCATCGAACACCGATACCAGTTCAGCGTATTCGGGAAGCGGACCCTCGATGATCGAAACGGCCCCGACTGCGAGACTGACGTGCGGATCGGAATCCTCGGCCTGCAGAAAGCTGGCATCAAGGGCGTTCAGATGCTCCATGCGACGACCTTGCACTGTGGGTGTCCCGGCGCGACAGGGTCGCAAGTCCTCAAGCCATGGGGACAACGTCGTCCGCAGCGGCAGGGGATCATGGGGTTCCACCTAGTCCGAGGATGCCCAGCCGATGTGCCGGACCGATGTTGTCCATGACCGAATCCAGCAGCCTGCGGTAGGCGGTCCCGTCGTTGAGGAGTTCGGACAACTCGTGGTGGCGCAGGTAGGCATCGAGCCGGCGTTCGATCGGCCAGTTCGCGTAGGTACCGCGCGCAAACTCCGAATTCAGGAACTTCCAGGACAACTCGTCATACTCCGGACCGCCCGAGGACGCGACAGACATCACTGCACGCCCTCCGATCTCGCGGTCATGACTTCATCGTGGCTGCGCCGGCCCGCGTCCGGTAGGGGCGAAGGTCATCAGTCGTCCGAGCGCGGCGCACCGCGTGGCCCGGACGGAAAGCTTTCGCTGACATACAGACTCGACCGAGTGACCTTCGGCCCTGTCTGCCCACCCGTCACTGTGCGAAGTTGAGGTTGGGTAGCGGCCCCGGCGCTGGGCCACGAGAGGACATGTCATGGGTAGGTCTGAGTACGTCAGCTTCTTCGAGGACATGGGCATTGAGGACGTGCCCCTGGTGGGTGGGAAAAACGCCTCGCTGGGCGAGATGTTCCAGAAGCTGTCCGGGGAGGGTGTTCGCGTTCCGCACGGGTTCGCCATCACCGCTGCGGCCTACCGCCACATGCTGGACGAGGCGGGCGCGTGGGAGCGCTTGCACGCCGAACTCGACGATATCGACCCCGACGACGTTGCCGTGCTGGCGCGCAAGGCCAAGCGGGCCCGCGAGATCGTGTACGGCGCCGGACTCCCCGCAGACCTGGCCGACCAGATTCTTGAGGGCTACCGCGCGCTTCAGGCCGAGTACGGCGACGAGGTCAGCCTCGCGGTGCGCAGTTCGGCGACCGCCGAGGACCTGCCCACCGCGAGTTTCGCCGGACAGCAGGATTCCTATCTCAACATCAAGGGCGAGGAGAGTCTGCTCGACACCTGCCGCCGCTGTTTCGCCAGCCTGTTCACCGATCGGGCGATTCACTACCGAATCGACCAGGGTTTCGACCATTTCAAGGTCTCGCTGTCGATCGGGGTGATGAAGATGGTGCGCTCCGACCTCGCCGCGTCCGGTGTGATGTTCTCCATCGACACCGAGTCGGGCTTTCGGGACGCGGTGTTCATCACCGGCGCCTATGGGCTCGGCGAGAACGTGGTGCAGGGTGCGGTCGACCCCGACGAGTTCTACGTGCACAAGCCGACCTACCTGGCCGGGCACCGCGCGGTGCTGCGCCGCCTGATCGGCGACAAAGCCGTCAAGATGATCTTCGTCGAGGGCGGTACGAAGTACACCACGCGCAACATCCCCACGCCGAAGTCCGACCGGGCACGTTTTTGCATCACCGATGAGGACGCCTTGGAGTTGGCCGGCTACGCGTGCACCATCGAGAAACACTACGGGCGGCCGATGGACATCGAATGGGCCAAGGATGGTATCGACGGCAAGCTCTACATCGTGCAGGCACGCCCGGAAACGGTGGCTTCCCAGCGCAGTTCCACGGCATTGGAGAGTTACTCGCTCGACGGCACCGGTGAGGTGATCGCCGAGGGACGGTCGGTTGGCGAGAAGATCGCCTCGGGAGTGGTGCGGCGCATCGACGACGTCACGCGACTCTCGGATTTTCAGCCCGGCGAAGTTCTGGTGTCCGATACCACCAACCCCGATTGGGAACCGGTGATGAAGGTGGCGGCGGCGATCGTCACCAACCGCGGCGGCCGAACCTGCCACGCGGCGATCATCGCGCGCGAACTCGGTATCCCCGCCGTCGTCGGCGCCGGCGATGCGACTACCACGGTGCCCGACGGTCAGGTGGTGACGGTGTCCTGCGCCGAGGGCGACACGGGGCGGGTGTACCAGGGAGAGGTGGCATTCCATGTCGACCGAACCGAGGTCGGCGACGTGGCCCGGCCGCGCACCAAGATCATGCTCAATCTGGGGAACCCGGATCTTGCGTTCAAGACCTCGTTCCTGCCCAATGACGGTGTCGGGCTGGCTCGGATGGAGTTCATCATCAACGAGTACATCAAGGTGCACCCGCTGGCGCTGCTGCACCCGGAGAAGGTCGACGACCCTGAAGCACGGCGCGCCATCGACCGGCTGACCTACAACCACTCCGACGGCGCCGCGTTCTTCACCGAGCGCCTCTCCGAAGGCATCGGCACGATCGCCGCCGCCTTCTGGCCGAAGCCGGTCGTGGTGCGGATGTCGGATTTCAAGTCCAACGAGTACGCCAGCCTGCTCGGCGGGGCAGCCTTCGAACCCGAGGAGAGCAACCCGATGATCGGCTTCCGGGGGGCCTCGCGCTACGCCCATCCCGCCTACGCCGAGGGCTTCGCTTTGGAGTGTCGGGCGATGAAACGCGTCCGGGAAACGATGGGTCTGACCAATGTCGTGCTGATGATCCCGTTCGTGCGCCGGGTAGCCGAGGCCGATCTGGTGTTGGAGGAGATGGCCAAGAATGGTCTGCGGCGCGGCGAGAACGAACTCAAGGTGTACGCGATGTGCGAGATCCCCAACAACGTGATCCTGATCGACGAGTTCGCCAAACGGTTCGACGGTTTCTCCATCGGCTCCAACGACCTGACCCAGCTCACTTTGGGCGTCGACCGGGACAGTGAAGTCGTGGCCTTCGACTACGACGAACGCGACGAGGGCGTCAAGGAGATGATCCGGCTGGCAGTGGAAGGCTGTCGCCGCAACAGTATTCACTCGGGGCTGTGCGGTCAGGCCCCGTCGGACTACCCGGAGATGGCCGCGTTCCTGGTTCACCTCGGCATCGACTCGATGAGCCTGAATCCCGACACCGTGGTGAAGACCACCCGCCAGGTGCTCGAACTCGAACAACAACCCCAATCGGTCCCGTGAAGCTGCCGGTCACCCTCGATCCCCGTTACCACGACGCGGTGATCATCGACCTCGACGACGCCCGGGCCGACGACGCAACAATCGTCGGTCCGGCCGTCGATCTGGCCCGCAAGTTGCGCCGGGCCGGTGTCGCCACGGCGGCCCACTCCTCGCGCCCCCATTTTCGGCGCGAGCTGACCGACGCCGGACTCGGCGACCTTTTCGACGTCTGCGTGCAGAACGGTTCCGACCCGGAGGTGCTGGCCGGAGCTACCCGTGAACTCGAGGTACGTCCGCAACGCTGCGTCGTCCTCGAACGCACCGAGGCCGGGGTAGCCGCGGGTCGCGACGGCGGGTTCGCCCTCGTCATCGGCATCG